>CAZEFP010000021.1:0-15013 GCA_964511565.1 uncultured Planctomycetaceae bacterium | reverse complement strand
TGGCGGCACCACGTGGGCCCGGCAGGCGTAGACCCCCTCGGGGGGACGGAGCTCGTGCAGGAGGTCCAGGTTGGCGGTGGGGAACCCCAGCCGTCGGCCCAGGGCCTCCCCGGGGACCACCTCACCGTAGATGGTGACGGGCCGCCCGAGCATCCGGCTGGCCCCGGCCAGGTCCCCCAGCTCCACCGACTCCCGGATCACCGTGCTGGAGACGGCCCGCTGCCCGACCATCACCTTCGGCGCGATCTCCACGCCGTGGCCCCGGGCCTTCAGGGACTCAGGTCCCCCGGCGCGGTCCTTCCCGAACTTGCTGTCGAACCCGAGGACGAAGGCCCTGGTGGAGAGACCACGCTCGAGGATCCGCTCGCTGAAGGCCTCGGCCGTGGTGTTCCGGAGCTCCTCGTCGAAGGTCAGCACCACCACGTGCCGGATCCCCGCCCGCCACAGGAGCGCCAGCTTGTGCTCCAGGGTCGTGAGGGTGCGCGGCGCCCGGCCCAGGAGGACCGCCTTGGGGTGCTCCGCGAAGGTCACCACCGTGGGCTCGGCGCCAAGGGCCTCGGCCCGCACGACGTTCGCCTCCAGGATCGACTGGTGACCGAGGTGGACCCCGTCGAAGACCCCGACGCTGGTCACCGCCCCGCCGGGGCTGGCCTCGAGGCCCTCCGCCGAGCGGCTGACTCGGAGACGATGGGGCACGGTTCAGGAGCGGGCGGCGCGGTACTGCGCCTTGAGTTCCTCGACGGCCGCGCGGTTGCGCATCTTGTCGCTGGGGGTCATCCGGTCCACGAGGAGCACGCCCTGCAGGTGGTCGTACTCGTGCTGGATGATGCGCGAGACGAACCCCTCGAACTCCCTCTCGAAGGCCTTGCCCTCGACGTCGTAGGCGTGGACGAGGCACCGGTCCGGGCGGGTGACGTCGCAGTGCACGCCGGGGAGCGAGAGACAGCCCTCCTCGAAGCGGACCTTGTCGCCCTTGAGGGACTTGATGGTGGGGTTGATCAGGGCGAGGTTCCGCTCGGGCTTCTCGGCGTCCCCCTCGTCGTTGAGGACGAAGATCCGACGGGAGAGACCCACCTGGGGGGCCGCCAGGCCGACCCCGTGGCTCTCGAACATCCGGGCGAACATCCCGTCGACGATGGACCTGAGGTCGTCATCGAAGGAGACAACCTCCTCGGCCTCCTTCCGGAGGACGGGATCGGGGAACAGGACGACTTCGAAGCTCCGGGGCTCGGACATGGTGCTCAACGAGGGAGGGTTGCCGCCGCTACGCGCCGCGGTATGCCCCTAAGATAGGTCCGTTCCCGTGCCGCTGGGCGGCTTTCGCATTCGATCCGTGGACTACTCAAAACACATCCAAAAGGCCGAAGAGGCCGCGCGGCGCCGTAACTACGACTTCGCCATCGAGCTCTACCAGCAGATCCTCGAGATCGATGCCGACATCGGTGAGGCCAGGGCCGGACTGCGGAGCGCCCTGAAGGCCCGCCATGACGGCAAGAAATCGGGGCGCTTCATGAAGCTCATGAAGGGGGCCAGCTCGCTCACCGCCGCCAAGGGCCTCGCCAAGGCCTCCAAGTTCGACGCCGCGGCCAAGGCCTGCGAGAGCTACCTGAAGGCAGCCCCGCTCGACGTGGAGGCCAACATGCTGCTCGGCACCTCCCTGGAGTCCGCCGGACACTTCCGGTCGGCCCTCGCGGTCTACGAGTTCATCGCGCAGATCGACCCCAAGAACGCACAGGGGCTGAAGCGCGCGGGCGCGATGATGGCGCGGACCGGAGATCCCGTGCAGGCGCTCGCGTTCTACGAGCGCGCGCTCGAGGCGGACCCGAGGGACCGCGACGCGCTGAAGGCGCGCAAGGACCTGGCCGCCGAGGCGGCCATCCAGAGCTCGAGATTCGACAGCGTCGAACACAGCCGTGAGCAGCTCGTGGACGTGGAGCAGACCCGCGAGCTCGAGCAGAGCCGACGATTGCACCGGACGCCCGAGGAGCTCGAGGCTGACCGGGATCGGCTGGAGTCCAAGTTCGCCGAGGACACGTCCAACGTGGACGTGATGGTCCAGCTGGCGGAGGTCCACGAGAAGCTCCGCGACCCCGAGGCGGCCCTCGACGTGCTCGAGCGCGCCCTGTCCTACCGGAAGGGGGACCGAGACCTGGAGGAGCGGGTCGGCACCATGCGCGGCAAGGCCCTCAAGCGCGCCCTCGCCAAGGCGGACAAGCTCGGGGACCAGGAGAAGGCCGACCGGATCGAGGCCCAGCTCCGGGCCCACGAGGTCTCCGAGCTCCAGCGCCGCCTCGCGATCCACCCCGGCGACGCTGCTCTGCGGGTCCAGCTGGGCCAGGAGCTGCTGCGTCAGGGTGACCCTGACGCCGCCGCCTCCGAGCTCCAAAAAGCCCTCTCAGACCCCAGGAAGGCCCTCGAGGCCCGCCTCCTGCTCGCCAAGTGCTTCGAGAGCAAAGGATTCGGAGACCTGGCCGCCAACGAGTATGAGAAGGCCCTGGAGGGGATGGGGGAGAACGACCAGCGCCGGCGCGAGATCCTGTATAGTCTCGCCGCTCTTTCGGAAGAAGCGGGTGATCTCGAGCGCGCTCGAACCCTCTACACGCGGGTGTACGAGGTCGACGTGAGCTTCCGGGACGTCGCCAAGAAGATGGAGCAGCTGCGCTGAACGCGCCGCCACCTCCGCCCTCCAGCCTCCGAGAGCACCATCCAACGCCCCCACGAGGGGGCGCGAAGAACAACGAGCGCCAAGCCGGCGCCCACTGAAATCAGATGCCCAACACCAAGCAAGCAAAGAAGCGCATGGTCACCGACGACGCCCGTCGCATGGCCAACAAGACCGTCCGCAGCTCCATGCGATCGGCCGTCAAGAGGGTCCTCCAGGCGGACTCCGCCGAGGAGGCGAAGGCTGGCATGAGCGAGGCGTTCAAGCGCGTCGACAAGGCGGCCAAGAAGAACATCATCCATGACAACGCGGCGGCGCGGACCAAGTCCCAGCTCAGCCGTCACGTGACGAAGCTCGAGGGCTGAGCCCTCCGCCGGACCAGTTCCATGGGCCGCTTCGCGACCAGCACGGATGCCTCGGACAAGTGGCTGCGCCCCGTCGCGGTCCCGACCAGCAAGGGCGGGGTCTTCGGCACGGTGACCGAGCTACTCGACGACATGCCCGGATGGGAGGTCGAGTCCTGCGATGAGGCCAGCTGCACGGTGCACGTCACGAAGGCCAACGGCTTCCTCGGCGGGACCTCGAAGATCGTCATCACGGTCTCCGGACCGGACGGGATCCCCTCCTCGGAGACGAACGTCACCTCCGAGTCGGACGGCATGATCTCGCGCGACAAGTCCAACGTCTCCACCTTCTGCCGCAAGCTCTGGATGCGCGTCACCTGACCCGCCACGGGAACGATCCCCCCGAGCCCCGGTCGGCGTCCCCCGCGGACGCGCCGGGGCTTCTTCGTGGCGCCGCCGCCGTCGCCACCCGACCAGGACCAAGGCCCACACCCCACGAGCGATTCCAGGATCCCCGCCGTCACCGGGCGGCTGGATGACCCGACAATGGGGAGAGCCCAGGCCCCGATGACCGTGAACAGCCTCCTCGACCTCGACTTCATCAATCGGTTCACCCGGGACCTCCCCGCGGACCCCGAGACCACCACGCGCCCCCGTGAGGTGACCGGCGCCCTCTACTCGAGGGTCGCCCCCACGACCGTCGCCGGGCCACAGCTCGTCGCCGGCTCGCGGGAATGCGCCGCCTTGATCGGGCTGGACCCCGCGGAGCTGGAGAGCGAGGAGTTCGCCCGTGTCTTCGGGGGTAACGCGCTCGTCCCGGGGATGGACCCCTTCGCCATGGCCTACGGGGGTCACCAGTTCGGTCACTGGGCAGGACAGCTCGGGGACGGGCGCGCGATCAACCTCGGCGAGGTCCGAGGCCCGGAGGGCGACGGCTGGACCCTCCAGCTCAAGGGCGCCGGCATGACGCCCTACTCGCGGCGGGCCGACGGCCTCGCGGTGCTGCGGTCCTCGGTGCGTGAGTTCCTCTGCAGCGAGGCCATGCACCACCTCGGGGTGCCCACCACACGCGCCCTCAGCCTGGTGACGACCGGGGACCAGGTGATGCGCGACATGTTCTACGACGGCAATGCGAAGCTCGAGCCGGGCGCGATCGTCTGCCGGGTCGCGCGCTCCTTCGTCCGCTTCGGGAGCTTCGAGCTCCCCGCGTCCCGTGGCGATGAGGCTCTGCTCCGCGCCCTGGCGGATCACGTCATCCGCACTTCGTTCCCCGAGCTCGACGCCCCTCCCCAGGGGACCCCGATCCCCGCCGAGACCTACGTCGCCTGGGTCCGCGAGGTCGTCCGGCGGACCGCCGTCATGGTGGCCCACTGGATGCGGGTGGGCTTCGTCCACGGAGTCATGAACACGGACAACATGTCCATCCTCGGGGAGACCATCGACTACGGCCCCTATGGCTGGCTGGAGGGCTATGACCCGGGCTGGACCCCGAACACCACCGACGCCCAGGGCAAGCGCTATCGGTTCGGCCACCAGCACCAGATCGCCCACTGGAACCTGACGCGCTTCGCCAGCGCCGTGGTCCCCCTGGTCGGGGACGTCGAGCGCCTCCAGGAGGCCGTCGACAGCTTCCAGTCGGTGTACACCGAGGCGTGGACGGGCATGCTGGCCGCGAAGCTGGGCCTGCCTGAGTTCGACGAGGAGGTCGACGGCCCCCTGGCCGTGGAGCTGTTCCGCGTCCTCGAGCTGCAGGAGATCGACATGACGATCTTCTTCCGAGAGCTCGCGGGCCCCCTGGACGGTGACCCCCTCACCACCCTCGCCGTCGCGGCCTACGGCGACGGGTTCGAGGCCGAGACGCAAGCCGCCCTCGGGGCGTGGATCACGTCGTACCGGGACCGGACCGAGGCGCTCGGCGTCGAGGACGGTCCCCGGCGCGCGCGCATGGACCAGGCCAACCCGCGATACGTCCTGCGCAACTACCTTGCGCAGCTGGCCATCGACCGCGCGGCGAAGGGCGACCCGGACGGGGTCACCGAGCTCCTCGAGGTGCTCCGGCGACCCTACGAGGACCAGCCAGGGCGGGACGAGTTCGCGGCGCGGCGGCCCGAGTGGGCCCGACACCGCGCCGGCTGCTCGATGCTGTCCTGCAGCTCCTGAGGCCGACTCACATCATCGACGCGGGGTCCACGTCGATGGCCATGCGCGGCCGCTGGGTCTGAAGGTCTGCGAGGATGGCTCGCGCCCGCGACATCCCCTGGCCGGTGAGCGGCGCCTTCAGCAGGAGGTGCCAGCGGTGCCGGCCGCGCAGGAGCGCCATGGGCGCAGGAGCCGGACCCAGGACGTCCACCTTGTGCTCCCCGAGGGCCTCGCGGAGGATCGTCGCGGCCCGCGCAGCCGCGTCCTTGACCCGGCCCTCCTCCTCGTCCTCCCACACGACGCGCAGGAGCCGCCGGTACGGCGGGTACCCCAGCTCGGAGCGCGCCCGGTCCTCCTCGAGGGCGAAGGACTCGAAGTCATGCCGCGCCGCGTGCCGGATCGAGGGCTCCTCCACCGAGGTGGTCTGGACGACGATGTGCCCAGGGAGGTCCGCTCGCCCGGCGCGGCCGGAGACCTGGCTGACCAGCTGGTAGGTGCGCTCCGCCGCGCGGAAGTCCGGCTGGTGCAGGGAGGCGTCGGCCGAGACGATGCCCACCAGGGTGACCTTGGGGAAGTCGAGCCCCTTGGCGATCATCTGCGTCCCCACCAGCACGTCCAGCTCGCCGCGGCCGAACGCGGAGAGGGTCTCCTCGTAGTCCTCGCGGCGCATCATCGTGTCGGAGTCCATGCGCCCGACCTTCGCGTGGGGGCAGACCAGGCGCAGGATCTCCTCCACCCGCTGGGACCCCGCCCCGAGGAAGCGCAGCGCCGGCGCGGTGCAGGCGGGGCAGGCCCGCGGCACCTCGATCTCCTGGCAGCAGGAGTGGCACACCATGCGCTCCAGCCGCTTGTGCCAGGTCATGGCCACGTCGCAGTCCTCACAGCGCAGGGTCTCGCCGCACTCCTGACACCACAGCACGGGCGCGAAGCCGCGACGGTTGATGAAGAGGATGACCTGCTCGGAACGGGCGATGGTCTCACGGAGCAGCTGCTCCAGGCGCCGGGAGAAGAGCCGCGGCTTCCCGCGCTCGTCACGCTCTCCGCGCATGTCGACCACCTCCACCTCGGGCAGCGGTCGGCCCGTGGCGCGGGCCCGGAGCTGCAGGAGCTCGTACCGGCCCTGGCTCGCGTTTCGCCAGCTCTCCAGCGACGGGGTCGCGCTCCCGAGCACGCACACCGCGCCCGCACGCTTGGCGCGCAGCACGGCGACGTCCCGGGCGTGATAGCGGGGCACGCTGCCCTGCTTGTAGGAGGGCTCGTGCTCCTCGTCGACGACGATGACGCCGAGGTCCTTGACCGGGGCGAAGATGGCGGACCGGGCCCCCACGACCACGCGTGCCTCACCCCGCCGGACCCGCTGCCACATGTCGAGCCGCTGGACGTCGGTCATCCCGCTGTGCAAGACCGCGACGGCGCCGAAGCGGTCCAGGAACCAGCCGACGGTCTGGGGCGTGAGCGCGATCTCCGGCACCAGCACGATGGCGCCCTTGCCGCGCTCGAGCGCCGCCTCGATCAGGCGCAGGTAGACCTCCGTCTTGCCGCTCCCCGTGACGCCGTGGAGCAGCGCAGGACAGAAGCTCTCCCCGTCCAGCGCCTGGGTCAGCCGCTCCACCGCGGCTCCCTGGTCCTCGGTGAGCTGGGGGTGGCGCGGCCGCGCCTCCCGCTCTCCGGAGAGGAGGTCATCGGGGGCGGCCACCACGTGCTCGAGCACCACGAGGCCCTTCTTCACCAGCGTCCGGATCGGCGCGTCGGTGACGTTCAGCTTCTTGATGATGTCCACGCGGGCGATGGGTCCGCGGGCCTCGAGCAGGGTCCGCAGCACGCGGTGCTGCTTGGCGTTGGCCGCCCCCTCCAGCTCCGCCAGCCGCGTCTCGTCCACACCCTCTGCAGGGGCGACGACCACCACGGTCCGGCGGCCCCCCTCGCGCTTGAGCGCGGCGGGCAGCACCGCCGCCAGCGCCTCGCCCCATGAGCAGGCGTAGTAGTCCGCCATCCAGCGGGTGAGGTCGAGCAGGTGCTCGTCCAGGACCGGCTCGGCGTCGAGCACCTCGGCGATGGGCTTGAGGCGGCCCGAGGGCACCTCCGTGGACCCCTGGGTCGCCACCACCACCGCGATCTCACGGCGGCCGGAGAACGACACGACGACCCGGACGCCGGCCTCCACTCGCTCCTCGAGCTCCGCGGGCACCGCGTAGGTGTACTCCCGCCGCATGGGCCGGTTGAGGGCAACCTCCACGAAGAGGTTCGCGGTGGCGGCCGACGGCGCGGAAGGCTCGGGCGCGCGGCGCCGCTCGGGCTCACGGACGAGCTCCGGCCCGAAGAGGCCGTCCACCTTCTTCGTCGCCCCCAGTCCGTTGCTCCTGCTCCTTCCTCGACCCATCCTGCACCGCGCGCCCCTGACGATACCCCCGGCCCCTCAGGGTCGCACCCTTCGCTCCCCTCGCTCGCGGCCCCCCGGACGGATTCTCCCCGAGGCGTGCCTCAGGCGGCGCCTTCGGGGTCCCGGCCCAGCACGATGATGGAGACATCTGCGGGGAACGGCTCGTCGTCAGCGAAGGCCTCCAGCGCCGTGAGGATCCCGTCCAGCGCGACCTCGGTGTCGTCCTCGGCGTTCCGGAGGAAGAGCTTGTAGAAGCGCTTCTCCCCGATCTCCTCTCCGTCGAGAGAGACCACACGGACGGCGCCGGTGCCCGCGAGCGCGACGCGGTCGCCCGGGGCGAGCGGGACCTGGCGAGCCGAGATGCTGCGGTCGAAGACCGGGCCCCGGTCGAAGCCGAGGGCGATACCGTCGGGCTGGATGGCCCGGATGAGGTTCTCCTCCCGGGACCAGTGGACGAGCGGGAGCTTGTGGCCCGCGGAGACCACCTCGAGCTCGTGGCGCTCGTGGTCCAGGGCCGCGGCGAGGACGGTCACGAACATGCCCCTGCGAACCTCGCCGGCGAGGATCCGGTTCACCCCCTTGAGCACGTCCTCCAGCGCTCCCCCCTCCCGGAACGCGGTCTTCAGGTAGGCCCGCGCCATGGCTCCCACCAGGGCCCCGGGCACCCCGGCCCCGCTGACGTCGCAGGCGAAGAACACCAGCCGGCCATCCTTGGCCTCGACGAAGTCGTGGAAGTCACCGCCCGGCTCGGCCGAACCGACGTGCTCGGAGGCCACGTCGTAGCCGTCGGGGACGGGGATGTCCGTGGGCCGGAGCGCCTCCTGCACCTCGAGGGCCACCTCACGCTCACGCTCCCTCACCGAGAGCTCCACCTCCGCATCCCGCGCCTCGCGCAGGGACTCGGTCATTCGGTCCATCGCTCCAGCGAGCAGCGCCACCTCGCCGCCCCCGTGGGCGCGCACCCTGTGGTTCAGGTTGCCGTTCGCGATGGACCGGACGTCGTCCACGAGGGAGGTGATCGGCCGGCTCACCCGATTGGCCACGCCCACGGCCACGGCCGCCGCGACCATCAGGACGATCATGGTCAGCGCGATGACGAGGCCATAGAGCTTCGCCAAAGGGTCGTCATCCACCGACGCGGCCGCCGTGACACCCACGATCCGGTTCTCTGTCTGCGACTCACGGAAGTAGGCGTAGCCATCCTCGCCCCCGCGGTTCTCCGAGGTGAACGTCACCCGGCCTCGGAGGATGCCGGGCGCGACCCGCACGGCGTTGCTGTCCGTCTGGGTGAAGGGGAGGTCGCCGTCCTGGTGCTCGGCCAAGGCCACCGCCGCCTCGTCGCGGGCGTCGTCCACGGCGGTCCCCAGGATCTCCCCCGTGGCCTCCAGCAGCAGGTAGGAGAACACCACCAGCACCAGCGTCAGCGGGATCATGATGGCGACCACGAAGCGCGGCGCGATCCTCAGCCCGATGCCGCGGGAGGCACCGCGCTCCCGCACCGACTCCTCGCGCACGGACGCCATCAGAACAGCGTGGCGCCGAGCGCTCCGAGGGTCCCGGTGAGCTCCTGTCCGGCGTCGAGGACCCAGGCCTCGGGCTCCAGGAGGAAGGTCCGCAGCAAGGCCATGACCGCGAGGCCGTAGACACCCGCCACCACGTCATCGAGGAGGATCCCGTCTCCCCCGGGGATCCGCTCGAAGCGCTTCACCGGCGGCGGCTTGGCGATATCGAAGAACCGGAAGACCACGAAGGCGACGAAGAGCGCAAGGGGCGTCGGCGCGCCCACCCAGGCCACCGTCACGAGGTAGCCGATCACCTCGTCGATCACGAAGAAGCCGGGGTCCTTGCCCGCGTGGGCCTCGGCCCAGGGCGCCACGGCCCGGCCGAGGACGTAGAGGGCCAGCGCGGCCACGAGCGCGGACACCAGGAAGTTCGGCGTCCCGCACAGCAGCCAGGCGACCAGCACGCCGCCGAGGGTCCCGAAGGTGCCCGGTGCCACCGGGGCGAGGCCGAGCCCGCCGAAGGACGACACGCCCATGCAAGCGACCGCCTTCGGGGTCCAGGGGGTCCCCGCTGCGCTCAAGCGTCGACCTCCCTGAGGATGTCCCGGGTCCGGAGGCAGTACGTGATGCCGGAGCCAATGGTGGTCACCAGCGTGAGCAAGACCAGGCCGCGGACGAACACGTCCCAGAAGCTGAACCACGCGTCGGGCCAGGGGAAGGCCTCGAGCCAGATGAGGCCGCCCACCGCGATGCTCTGGACGATCATCTTGATCTTGCCGAAGCCGTCCGCGGGGAACTCACGCCCGAGGCTCTCGATGTAGCCGCGCAGGCCCGTGACGAGGAACTCCCGGGCCAGGATCACGACCACGTAGGTTGCGGGCAGCCGATCCGCAGACCAGGGCATGACGCACAGATAGACCATCGAGCCGAGGATCAGCACCTTGTCGGTGAAGGGGTCCGCGATCCGCCCGAAGGCCGTGATGATCTGGTCCCTCCTGGCCAGGTAGCCGTCGAGGTAGTCGGTGGCGGCGACGACGACGAAGAGCCAGAAGGCGACGAAGAACGGCGCGCGGTCCTGCTCGATCGCCGCGGCGTCCACGTCGCCCCAGATCGCGAAGATCGCGAACAGGACCAGGGAACCGACGAAGCGGATCATGGTGATCCGGTTCGGCCAGTGGGCGAAGACGCCGTCGCGATCCGCTGCCGTCATGCTCGGTCTCCGTCCACCTGAGTGGCGATCCAGTTGTGCTCCTCGTCCGTGGCCTCGACGCGCACGCGGATGCGGTCGCCCACGGCGGCCTCCGGGGCCTCGGCGAAGGTGACCATGTCGACCTCGGGAGCGTCGTGGACCGAGCGGCCCACGATGACGCCGCCGTCGGGGTCGGGGGGCTCATCCACGAGGACCTCGACCTCCGTTCCGATGGCCTCGGTCTGGGTCCGGGCCAGCTGGGCGTCCCGCTCGGCGAGGACCGCATCCCGGCGGGCCATGGCCACGTCCTCGGGGACGCTCCCCTCGAGGCCGAAGCCAGGGGTGCCTTCCTCGGGGGAGTACGTGAATGCGCCGACGCGGGAGAGCCCGAACTCGCGCACGAGGTCCACGACCTCCTCCGCGTCCTCGTCCGTCTCCCCGGGGAAGCCGAGCAGGACGGTGGTGCGGAGGGTCAGGTCCGGGACCTCCGTGCGCAGCCGGTCCAGGGTCCGGCGCACCTGATCGCCGCTCCCGGCCCGTCGCATGGCTCGCAGCACGGGCGTCGCAGCGTGCTGGACCGGGATGTCGAGGTAGGGAAGGACCTTGGGGTGCTCCGCGAGCAGCGGGGCGAGGTCCCACGGGAAGCGGTTGGGGTAGGCGTACATCACCCGGAGACGAGCGTCGCCGTCGAGGTCCGCGAGGGACTCCACGAGGGCAGGCAGCTCCGTCCCGAGGTCACGGCCCCAGGCCGTGGAGTCCTCCGCCACGAGGACCAGCTCCTTGACCCCCGCCGCGATCAACTCCTCAGCTTCCTCGAGCACCGCGGCGGGGCGCTTCGAGCGGTGAGGCCCGCGGATCGAGGGGATGGCGCAGAAGGAGCAGGTGTGGTCACAACCATGGGAGATCCGCAGGTAGGCGTAGCTCCCCGGGGTGGCGAGCAGCCGAGCCCCCTCGCGGCGCGGCTCCCTGAGCCCGGGTCCCTCGAGGTAGCGCTGGTGCTTCTCCCCCTCCGACATGCTCCGGATGTTCCGGGCCAGCGCGCGGTAGTCGCTGATCTCCGCGAACATGTCCACGTCGGGGTACTGGCGCTCGAGGGTCCGGCGGTAGCGCTGGACGAGGCAGCCGGCGACGACGACGGCGCCCAGGTCCCCGGCCTGCTTGCGCTCGACCAGGTCACGGATGGCGCCGTGGCTCTCCTCGCGCGCGGGCCCGATGAACGAGCACGTGTTGAGGACCACCGTGTGGGCCTCCGAGGGGTCACCCGTGACGACCAGCCCTTCTTCCGCCATGCGCCCGAGGATCAGCTCGGAGTCGATCAGGTTCCTGGCGCACCCGAGGTGAATCAGGGCCACTCGGTCGGCGGGACGAACTGTCAAGGGGAGCAGAGGTCAGATCAGGAGCGGGCGAAGTGGTCCTCCCACTCCTCTTCGCTGAGGAGGATATCACGCTTCTTCCCCCCCTTGTACGGCCCGATCAGGCCCTCCGCCTGAAGCTGGTCCAGGAGCTCGCAGGCCTCGTCGAACTCCATGTCCAGCTCCTGCTGGAGGACGGAGACAGCGACCCGGCCCTGACGGACCAGGACCCGACCGGCGTTGAGGAGTCGCTCGGACTGGGTGGAGGCCGCGGGGGGAGGTGACTGGGGCTCGAGGACCACGGAGTCCTCGTCCTCGTCGGCCTCCTCGTACTCGGCGTAGTCCTCGAAGGACGCCTCGGTGTCCTCCTCTTCCTCCGGCTCCTCCTCTTCCTCCTCGTACTCGGCGGCCTCGTCCTCTTCCTCGTCCTCTTCCTCGTACTCGGCGTCGTCGTCGTCGTCGACCTCCTCGTACTCGTCCTCATCCACGATCTCGTAGGCGCCGTCGTCGAGGGAGGCGATGTCGATCGGGTTTCCGTCCTCGTCGACGTACTCGTATTCGACGCCCTCCTCCTCGTCCTCTGCCCCCTCCTCGTCCGACTCGTCCCCGTCGAGATCCTCGTCGGAGGAGGATTCCTCCTCGGGGGTCTCCTCCTCAAATTCGTCCTCGACCTCCACCTCAGCGGCAGCGGACAGGTCCTCGTCGGCCTCGATCCCAGCGTCGGCGACCTCCGGTTCGTCGTCAGCCGGCTCGTCGGCGACCGCCGCCGACGCCTCGCCCCGAGTCCACGTGCCGTCCGAATCAGCCAAGCCCTCGTCTTCGAACCCGGCCTCCCACGAGGCGGGGGGGCGGGGCAGGGCGATGCCCTCCACGTCCTCGGGGCGCATGGGGGCGACGCCCCCGGGGAGATCCAGGGCGGAGGCCTCGGTCGCCGGCGGGTCAATGCTGCTGGGAGCGGGGGCGTGGAACCCCTCCACGCCGGCCTCATCGTCATCCACGAGGTCGAAGGGGGCGACCTCAGCCAGCGGACCTGCGGCGGCGGCAGGCTCGTGGACCGGAGCCGACGCCTCTGCGACCTCCGGGCCCGGCGCGGCCGAACCGCCGAGGGGCCTGGTCCCGGGCGGGATCTCCCCCTTCAGCCTGGGGTCCTCCGGGTACGGCGAGGGCGGGATCGGCTCCACCTGCTCGAGGCTCGCCGACGCCTTGCGCCAGACCTCCTCCATGTAGGCGAGGGTGTCGCTGTCGGGGGCGAGGGCTGCCGCCTCGTCATGGGAGACCCCCTCGGCCTCGCCCTGAACGAGGGCGTCCCCGAGGGTCTTCGGCTCGCTCTTCCTGGGCGCTGGCATCGCGACCCTGGGGCGCTTCCGGCTCAAGCGGGCCCCGAGCGAGCTCGCGAGGTCGCCGAACCAGCGAGAGATGGCGGTGAGGGAGAGACCTCCCCCCGCGGCGCTCGTGGAGGGCCCATCCACCACCGGATCAGGCTCGCGATCGAGCCCGGGCATGCTCGCTCGAGCCGGCTCGGGCTGCGGGGCCGTCGCCGCCGTGGGCTCCGCCTCGGCGACCTCGACCTCCGGGGGCGCGGGCGCGGGAGCCGCAGGTTCGGAAGCTGCGGGCTCGGGGAGCTCATGCCCACCCACCTCGCCGGCGGCCGCCTCGGTCGCGGGCTTCCTGCGCCGCCGCTTGCGGCGCGGGGTCTCCAGCTCCTTCACCTCCGGGCCGGGGCGCGCCGCGCTCGCGCGGCGGAGCTCGGGGCCGTCCAGGGAGACCGCGAGGGTCCTCGAGCCGGTCTTGGGCGCCTGGGCGAAGGCCAGCCAGAGGGCCATCACGACCACGCCGAGCCCGACGAGGATGCCAGCCCAGGGGCCCACGGCTTCGGCCAATCGAGCGCCGGTGCCGTCGCCGATCCGCCCGCCCGACCCCGCCACCAGGGCGCTGGAGATGGCCGCGACGCCGAGGCCGCAGACGGCGACGCCGACCACGCGGCGCAGGAGGTCGGTGCGGATCGCACCGAGGACCGCCATGGCGCCAAAGGCCGCGATCGCGCCGGCGATCAACAGGCCGGGCCAGGGACCGACCCAGTCCGTGATCCGGGCGGCGAGCGCAGCGGTGCCGCCCAGCCCCTCCGAAGTGAGGTCCGTGCCGTCACGCAGTGCCTTGAGCAGCGCGACCGCGGGCAAGCATCCCGCGAGGAAAAGGGCGCCTCCGAGAAGCTCAGGTCCCCTGGAGGGGACCCGGGCCGCGCCGCGCTTACGAGGATCTTCCTTCATGGATCGATTGGCTCATCAAGCCTTGTCCAGGTTGGCCTGGTTCTCCTCCCAGTCCTCGAGGGTCATGAAGATCTCCCGGGCCTTGGACCCCATGTGGGGGCCGAGGATCCCGGCATCGCTCATCTGATCGATCAGCCGCGAGGCTCGGGTGTACCCGATGCCCAGCGCCCGCTGGAGGAGACTGGCCGAGCCCCGACGGTACTTGAGGACGACTGAAACGGCCTCGTTGAACATCTCATCGACCTTCTCGCCCCCCTGGTTCACGGAGCCCGGGGGCGCCGTGCCCGTGGCGGTCTGGACGAGCTGCTGGTCGAAGTTGGGGGCCGCCTTCTCACAGACGTGGTCCACGAGGGCCTGGAGCTCGTGATCCTCCACGAGAGCGCCCTGCACGCGCACGAGCTGGCTCGATTGAGGCGGGGTGTAGAGCATGTCGCCCTGCCCGAGGAGCTTCTCCGCCCCCATCTGGTCGAGGATCACGCGGCTGTCGATCTTCGACGCCACCTGGAAGGCGATTCGCGTGGGCAGGTTGCCCTTGATCAGGCCGGTGATGACGTCGGTGCTCGGGCGCTGGGTCGCGACGATGACGTGGATCCCCACGGCGCGCGCCTTCTGGGCGAGGCGGGCGATGGCCTGCTCCGCCTACTTCTTCGACTGCATCATCAGGTCCGCCATCTCGTCGATGACGAACACGATGTAGGGCACGTGGCGGGGCGTGTACTCCTCGTTGAAGTCGTCTCCGAGCCGCTCGCGGAGCTTGTCCTCACCGAGCTTGTTGTACGCCTTGATGTTCTTGACGCCGGCGTTGTTGAAGAGCTCGTAGCGGCTCTCCATCTTCTCGACCGCCCAGAGCAGGACGTTGGTCGCCTGCTTCATGTCGGTGACGACGGGAAGCTCCAGGTGCGGGATGTTCTGGAAGATCGACAGCTCGACCATCTTCGGGTCGATCAGGATCAGCTTCACGTCGTGGGGCGAGCGCGTGAGCATGATGCTCGCGATGATCGTGTTGATGCACACGGACTTTCCCGAGCCCGTCGTGCCCGCGATCAGCATGTGCGGCGCGCGCGCGAGGTCCTCCACGATGGACTTTCCCTCGGCGTCCATGCCGAGGAAGAGCGGCAGCGCCATGACGTCGTTGTCGTAGGCCTCCTGGGTGACCAGCTCGGAGATCCGCACCGTCC
>CAZEFP010000020.1:0-15368 GCA_964511565.1 uncultured Planctomycetaceae bacterium | reverse complement strand
GAGTCGATCGGCAAGCGCCTCTCCCGTGACGGCGAGGAGGTCTTCGCCGGTCCGACCCCCGTCTCGGCCATCGGCGTCACCGATCAGCACAGCCAGGTGCAGCTGTACGTGGAGGGGCCCCACGACAAGTGGTTCACGCTCCTCTCCGTCGATCGACCCGACCACACCGTCGAGATCCCGACGGCCTTCGAGGAGCACGACGCGCTCGCTTACCTCGGCGGCCGCACCATGAACGAGCTCTTCGCCGCGGAGCGCGACGGGACCCGCATCGCGCTGACCGACGCCAAGCGGCCGAACGTCACCGTGTCCTTCCCCGCGGTGACCGCCCATCACGTGGGCCAGTACCTCTACCTGATGGAGCTCGCCGTCGCCGTGATGGGGGAGCACTACGGGGTGGACGCCTTCGACCAGCCAGGCGTCGAGGCGGGGAAGGTGGCCGCGTACGCTCTGATGGGGCGGAGCGGTTACGAGGCGCGCCGCGCGGAGATCGAGAAGAGCCTCAGCGGACCCAGGCGGACGGTCTGAACCCTTGGATACCCTGCAGCACATGGTCGTGGGCGTGGGCCTGCACCCCCGGACCGGCGTTCCCGACGTCGGCTCCGTGCGGGCCGCTCGTCAGGCGGCATGGCTCGGCTCGCGGACCGGCGCGCGGGTCACGCTGCTCCATGCGGCCTGGGCAGAGGACGGCAGCGGCCCCGTCGAGCTGGCGGCCAAGGCCACCGAGGAGCTGGAGGAGCTGCGGGAGCTCGTGGAGGCCGATGGGGTCTCCGCCTCCATCCGGATCGTCGAGGACTACCCCTGGCTCGCGCTCTGCCGCGCTGCTCTGGACGATGGCGCTGAGCTTGTCCTGGCGGGCAAGCGCTCGGTCGCCGAGCGCGGCCGACGTCAGATCGGGAGCACCGCGGTCAAGCTGCTCCGCAAGTGCCCGGCGCCGGTCTGGCTGGTCAAGCCGGACCACGATCTGAACCACCGCCATGTGCTGGCCTGCACGGACTTCTCGCCGGTCACCGACGAGGCGCTCGCCGCGTCCGCCTGGCTCGCGGCGCAGTCGGAGGGGGAGCTGCATCTGCTCCATGGCTGGAACCTCACCTGGTCGGAGCAGCGGGCTGCGGCGGACCTCTCCGAAGAGGACTACGCCGCGTGCGTCGAGGAAGCGCGGATCCGGGCGCTGGCCTCGTTGGAGCGGCAGGCCGACGTCCTCGATGTGGATCCGACGCTGCACCTCGAGCGTGGTGATCCCCACGTCCAGATCCTCGAGAAGGTCGAGCAGGAGCGGCCCGACGTCCTCGTTCTGGGGAGCCTCTCCAAGGGGGGACGACCGGGCTTCGACGTGGGCACCGTGGCGGAGCGGGTGCTGCCGCAGGTCGAGGAGTCGATCCTCTGCTTCAAGCCCAAGGACTTCGTCTGCCCTGTGTCCTGACGGATCCGGCGAACCGGGTTCAGATGGTGGGGCAGATGGGGTGACTCGCTACCCTGGGCGCGATGGCACAGAGCGCTGAATCAGGGAAGCTCACGAAGGAGCTGCGCCTGCTCGATGTGTACGCCCTGGCGACCGGCGCGACGCTGTCCGCGGGGCTGTTCCTCCTGCCCGGGATCGCTGCAGGCCAGGCGGGCGCGGCGATCACCCTCTGCTACCTGATCGCTGCGATCCCGCTCGTCCCGGCGGTCCTCTGCAAGGTCGAGCTCGCGACGGCGATGCCGAAGGCGGGGGGCACGTACTACTTCCTCGACCGGAGCCTCGGCCCCCTGGCCGGAACGGTCGGCGGCATCGGCACCTGGCTCGCGCTGATCCTCAAGACGTCCTTCGCCCTGGTCGGGCTGGGGGCCTACGTCTCCCTCTATCTCGAGCCCAGTCCGCTGCTGACGAAGTCCATCGCCGTCGGCTTCGCCCTGCTGTTCGCCATCGTCAACGCGCTCGGCGCGAAGAAGACCGCGGTGTTCCAGCGGCTCCTGGTGGGGGGCCTGATGATCATCCTCACGGTGTTCTCCGTGCTTGGCCTGCCGGAGATCGACCCCGAAGCCTTCAGCGGCTTCTTCTCCTCGGGGCCGGACGCGATCATCGCCACCGCGGGGACCGTCTACATCTCCTACGTGGGCGTGACCAAGGTCATCAGCGTGGCCGAGGAGATCAAGGACCCCGAGAGGACCCTCCCGCGGGCGGTCTTCCTCTCGATGCTCACGGCGGTGGTGATCTACCTGGTGACCACGTCGGTGATGGTCGGCGTGGTGCCCATGGGCGAGCTCAGCGGCAGCGAGACGCCCATGGCCCAGGCCGCCGAGGTCATCGCGGGCAAGCTGGGGATGGCCGTGATCACGCTCGCGGCGGTCCTCGCGTTCTTCTCGGTGGCCAACGCCGGCATCCTCAGCGCGTCGCGCTATCCGATGGCCATGGCGGGCGACAACCTCCTCCCGCCTGCGCTCGCGCGGCTAGGCGGGCGAGGGACGCCGACACGGTCGATCGCGCTGAGCGTGGGGATCGTCGTCGCCATCGTCCTCTTCCTCGACCCGCTCGGGATCGCGAAGCTCGCCAGCTCGTTCCAGCTCTTCATCTTCGCGCTCGAGTGCCTCGCGGTGATCGTGATGCGCGAGAGCGGCCTCAGCTCCTACGACCCGGGGTTCCGGACGCCGCTGTACCCCTGGCTCCCGCTCTTCGGGATCTTCGCGCCCTTCTTCCTGATCGCGGCCATGGGGCTCATGCCGACGCTCTTCAGCCTCGGGCTCGTGGCGGGGGGCATCGCGTGGTACTGGACGTACGCCAAGGGCCGCGTCGAGCGACGCGGCGCGGTCTTCCACGTGTTCGCGCGCCTCGGGGAGCAGCGTCACGAGGACCTCGACTCCGAGCTGCGGGGGATCCTGAAGCAGAAGGGCCTCCGTGACGACGACCCCTTCGATCAGGTCGTGGTCACCGCCTCCGTGATCGACCTCGGCGAGGGAGAGGACTTCGACCTGCTGGTGGGCCGCGCGGCGAGTGCCCTGCACGCGAGGACCGGCACGGAGGCGAAGACCTTCGTGGATGGATTCACCGAGGGCACGAAGACTGGCGCCACGCCGGTCTCGAAGGGGGTCGCCCTGCCCCACATGCACCTCGAAGGCCTCGACCGCCCGTTCCTGGTGTTGGGGCGGAGCCGGACGAGCCTCACGATCGCGGGTGGCGACGT
Source organism: uncultured Planctomycetaceae bacterium (assembly GCA_964511565.1). Lineage (GTDB taxonomy): Bacteria > Planctomycetota > UBA1135 > UBA1135 > Saltatorellus. The sequence continues at coordinate 12,210 of CAZEFP010000020.1, read as the reverse complement.
GTTCGGCCAGCGGACCAGCGCCGACGGCGTGCACGCCGTGTTCTTCCTGGTCAGCCCGGCGGGAGACCCCAGCCAGCACCTGCGGATGCTCGCGCAGCTCGCCAGCCGCATCGACGAGGACCGCTTCATCGAGGAGTGGTTGAGCGCGGACAACGAGGTCCAGCTGCGGGAGATCTTCCTGCGGAACGAGCGCTACATCTCCATCGAGGTGAGGCCGGGTCAGCCCGCGGAGGCCCTCGCGGGCCGGCGGGTCCGGGAATTGAGCCTCCCGGAGGAGTGCCTCGTGGTCGCCGTCCGCCGCGCCGGCCGGACCCTCGTCCCGCGCGGCGAGACGGTCCTCCTCAGCGGGGACCGGCTCCTCGTCATCGGCGAGCCCGGACCGATCAGCGAGCTCTACGGGCGCTTCGGCGAGGCTCGCGGGGTCTGAGCCCGCCAGCCCGCCCCGCCTCAAAGGTCGAAGTGGGGGAGCGGGTCGCGCTGGAGCCAGTTCTCCGGGACCCACCGGGCGCCCGCGGCGTGGGCGTGGAGGGTGACCGCGACCCGTGAGCGCGCGCCGCGGTTCGCCTCGGAGCGGTGGGGCATGTGGTCGTGGAAGACCACCATCGACCCCGCGCTGACCTCGATCGGGATGGCCTTCGAGGGCCACGGGGTGGCGTCCACGTCCTGCAGCGTGCCCTTGCGCTCCGCCCAGTCCACCTCGTACCGCTCCCTCAGCGGGGACCGATGGGCACCTGGCGCCATCCACAGGCAGCCGTTGTCACGGTCGGCGTCCTCCAGGGCGATCCACAGGCCGACCACCCGCTGCGGATCGGTGAGCAGGTAGCTGGCGTCTTGGTGCCAGCGCACCTCGCCGCCGATCCCGGGGGGCTTGAAGATGACCATGCTCTGAACGAGCCGCGGTCGTTCGAGGCCGCCGATGGCGAACCCTTCCCGCACCGGCCGGCTCCTCGCCAGCGCCTCGAACTCGGGGTCGAGGTCGTGGAGCGCGTGCCCGATCTTGTTCAGGCACCGGTCCCGGGGAGCGCGCAGCACGCCGTCGTCGTCGACGGCCTCGGCCTCCAGGAATCCCTGGACGCAGCGCGCGGAGGCGAAGAACACCTCTTCGCGACCCGCGTCCCGGTCGTCGGTCCGGAAGACGGCCTGTTCGGCATCCGGATCGTGGGCCTCCACGTGTCGCGCGATGGCGCTGCGGAGCCGCTCCAGCGTCGGGCCGTCGATGGCGCCGGGCAGGATGGCGAAGCCGTCTTGCTGGAAGCGCTCGGCGAGATCGTGGGGACGAGGGGGCATGGACGCCGTCACTGTACCGCTGGAGGGATGCTCTGGTGCGGCCGCTTCGGGCCCCGCACCTCCTCCTCAGCGCCGGTCGATCCTCGACATGAGCTCCAGTTCGCGCGACATCCACTCGCGGGAGAGGTTCCACTCGAGCTGGACCACCTCCGCCGGGCGCTGGATCGCCCGCGCAGCCTCGTCGACGGTCAGGCCGAACACGAGGCACAGCATGGTGAGCTGACCGCTGCTGCCCTTGAGCTGGTCCATGCGCTCGAGGGCCTCGTTGAGCTCCCCAGCATCGACCTCTCGCCTCGGGCCGCCTGCCGCCATCGGGGAGAGGAGGATCCTGGGTCCGATCGAGGGGAGGCCTGAGCCGGGGGACCGCAGGTCGTTGGACTTCATCAGGCCGCGAAGAGCGCTCGCGATCCCCGCGGTGAGCTCGGCGCGGAGCTCCGCCGGTGCACTCTCGCTCAGCAGCTTGACCGAGAGCTGGAGCGTCGCGGACTGAGGGTCGAACACGGTGGACCCGTCGCCGGAGACCGACATCACCCGGAAGCGCTCCCGAGAGGTGATGAGCTCCTGCTTGGCCAGCTCCACGAGCTCCTCCCGGCAGCCGGACTCGCCGGCGGCGCTTCGACGCACCAGGCTGTCGATGGGGCGGCGGTTGGGGGAGGGCATGGCAGGAAGGTTCCCGAAGGCGAGACTCGCGCCGATTCAGCCTCTCCTGCGCGGGCAGTGCGTGCAATTGCGGGTTCTACCGCCGCATACAGGGGAAGATCCCTGCGCGTGGTGCCCTGGTGCGCCTGGGAACTTGTTCATGCATCGCAGCGAGTCCGATGAGCGAATCCCCTAGGGATGACAAAGGTTCTCCGACAGCTGCTGCCCGAGGACCTCGCGAAGCGATGCCTGAGCCCGGATGTGGAGCCCCGGGAAGCCGGGACCCTTGTCCTCTTGTGGGTCAGGTCGGCCATGCGGGCGGACTCCAACCCCGCGCTCGAGGCCGCCTGCGCCGCGGCCCGGCGGCTGGACTTGCCGGTGCTGGTCTATCAGGGGCTCGACGACCGTCACCCCTTCGCCTCCGACCGCGTGTGGAGGTTCGTCCTGGAGGGGGCGCGCGATCTCGCCGCGGACCTCGAGGCCCGGGGCATCCGATACGTCTTCCAACTGCGCCGGCCCGGTCACGTGCAACCCGCGCTGAAGGACCTCGCGCGCCACGCGGCGCTCACCTTCTGTGACGCCGTCCCCGTGGAACCGCTCAAGGGCTGGACCGCTGCCCTGGCGGCGTCCTCGGAGGCGCCCGTGGTGGAGGTCGACGCCTCCTGCGTCGTCCCGCTCACCGCCACCGGGAGACCCTACGAGCGCGCCTTCGCGTTCAAGAATGCGACCAAGAAGGCGCGCAAGGCGTGGCTTGGCTGGGAGCCGGAGGAGCAGCCGGCACCTCCCCTCTACCAGGGGCCCCTCGGCTTCGAGCCCGTGGACCTCCAAGCCGCAGACCTGGCGGAGCTGGTGGCCGCCTGCGACGTGGACCACGGGGTCGGTCCGGTGGCGCACACGGTGGGGGGCTCCAGGGCTGCGGAGGAGCGCTGGAGGGCGTTTCGAGACGGGCGGCTCGCGCGTTACGCCCGGGACCGCAACGACGCCCTGCGCCCCGGTGTGTCGCGCCTCTCCGCCTACTTCCACTTCGGCATGCTGTCTCCCCTCAGGGTCGCGCGCGAGTGCCAGCGCATCGGCGGTGCAGGCGCGGACAAGTTCCTGGACGAGCTGCTCGTCTGGAGAGAGGCGGCGTGGCACTTCTGCCACCACGCGGGCGTGGACCTCGACTCCCTCGATGCCATCCCTGACTGGGCGCGCGAGACGCTGGACGCGCATCGGGATGATCCGCGCCCGGGGCAACGATCGGCGCTCGAGCTGGAGTTGGCCCGTACGGGAGATGAGCTCTGGGACGCCGCGCAGGAGTCGCTCCTGCGACACGGGGAGCTCCACAACAACGTCAGGATGACCTGGGGCAAGGCGCTCCTGCCGTGGTCGCCGTCCCCGGAGGCCGCGCTCGCACGGCTCGTGCAGCTCAACCACCGCTACGCCCTCGACGGCAGGGACCCCTCCTCCTACGGCGGCCTCCTCTGGTGCCTGGGGCAGTTCGACCGCCCCTTCCCTCCTGCCGAACCGATCACCGGAGAGCTGCGGGGGCGCTCCACCGAGTTCCACGCCACGCGGCTCGACGCCGCGAGGTACCGGGCCCGTTGCAGCTCGCCCTCGGGGCCGAGGCTGCGCGTCGCGGTGGTCGGGGCCGGCATCGCGGGGCTCTCCGCAGCGGAGGCCCTGGACGCGGCGGGGCACGCCGTGGTCGTATTCGACAAGGGCCGCGGCGTGGGCGGCCGGACGTCGACCCGCCGGGCCGACCCAACGGGCTTCGACCACGGCGCCCAGTACTTCACGGCGAGGGACCCAAGGTTCCGGCGCGTCGTGGACCTGTGGGTCGAGGAGGGGATCGTCGCACCCTGGGAAGGGCGGCTCGCCGTGCTCGATGAGCCGGGCGAGGTGCGCGCCCGGGAGGAGCGCGCGGGGGAGGAGCGATTCGTCGGCGTGCCGGGCATGAACGCCATGGCGAAGCGGATCGCCCGGGACCTGGACGTCCGCTGCGGGAGCCGCGTCGAGTCCATGCACCGGGACGAGGGAAGGTGGGCGGTCACCCTCGAGGGTGAGAGGTCGCAGGGAGACTTCGACCTGGTGCTCGTCACGACCCCGCCAGCCCAGGCGGCGCCGCTCCTAGGGGGCTCGCCGAGGCTGAAAGGGCTCGCGGAGTCGGTGCCCATGGACCCCTGCATTGCCCTCATGGTGGCCTTCGACGCGCCCATCGAGGTCCCCTTCGACGGAGCCTTCGTCAACCACGGGGCGCTCTCCTGGATCTGCCGCAACAGCTCCAAGCCGGGCCGCCCTCGGGGCGAGGCCTGGGTCCTGCATGCGGGCCCCGACTGGTCTCGAGCTCACTTCGAGGGGGAGGCGGACGTGGTCCAGGAGGAGCTCCTCTCGGCGTTCCGCAGGGCCACGGGTGCGGCCGTGCCCGAGCCCATCCACGCCGACCGCATGCGCTGGCTGTTCAGCGCGGCGAACCCGCCGCGGGCGGAGGGCGCGGCGTTCGACGTCGCGGCGGGGCTCGGCGTGGCCGGGGATTGGCTGAACGGCTCCAAGGTCCAGGGGGCGTGGCTCGCAGGGCGAGCCCTCGCCGGGCGGGTCATGGGCTCATGGGCATCGGCCGAGGCGAGGGCCCCCTGGGGATGAGCCGGGACCTCGTCACCACGACCGAGGACGGGCTCTGGTGTGAGGCGGGCGGGTTCCACATCGACCCGTGGCGTCCCGTGGAGCGCGCCGTGGTCACCCATGCCCACGCGGACCACACCCGGCCGGGCTCGGGGCGCTACCTCACGGCGGCCCCCGGGGCCGAGCTCGTCCGGCTCCGGACCCACGCGGACGCCGTGGTGGACGGGCTCGAGTACGGCGAGCGCCTGACCATCGGCGGCGTTCAGGTGAGCTTCCACCCGGCAGGCCACATCCTGGGGTCGGCCCAGGTCCGGATCGAGCGGGCGGGCGAGGTGTGGGTGGTGGGCGGCGACTACAAGACGGGGAGCGACCCCACGTGCGCGCCGTTCGAGGCGGTTCCGTGCGACGTCTTCATCAGCGAGAGCACCTTCGGCCTGCCCGTCTTCCAGTGGCCCGATCCGGAGGAGGTCGCGAAGGAGGTCCGCGCCTGGTGGGAGGACAACGCCCGGAACGGTCGGACGAGCCTGCTGTGCGCCTACGCCCTCGGGAAGTCCCAGCGTCTCCTGGCTGGCCTCTTGGACCCTCCCGGTCCGATCGCCGTGCACGGGGCCCTGGATCGCTTGCTCGGTCCCTACCGAGAGCAGGGGGTCGAGCTGCCGCCCACGGAGTACGCGTCCGTGGAGGTGGCGAAGGAGGTCCGCGGCCACGGCCTCGTCATCGCGCCGCCCTCCGCGAACGGCACGCCGTGGATGAGGAAGTTCGGGGACCTCTCCACGGCGTTCGCCTCGGGGTGGATGACCCTCCGGGGGCCGCGGCGCCGCCGCGGGTTCGACCAGGGCTTCACGGTCTCCGACCACGCGGACTGGCGCGGCCTCCTCGGGGCCATCGAGGCCACGGGTGCGTCGCGGGTGCTCGTGACCCACGGGTACGTCGACCCCCTGGTCCGATACCTCTCCGAGGAGCGCGGGATCTGCGCGGAGCGCCTGGACAGCCGCTTCGAGGGGGAGGGCGACGGGGCCGAGGAGTCGAGCGGAGCCGTCGAGGTGCCGGGCCCTGCCGGGGGAGCCGGGCCGGAGCCCGTTATTGGCGACGGGGGGGGCGAGGGGTGAGGCGCTTTCATGGGCTGTACCGGACCCTGGACGCCACCTCCCGCACGTCGCGCAAGGAGGCTGCCCTGGTGGAGTACTTCGAGGCCTCCCCGCCGGCGGACGCGGCCTGGGCCGCCCACCTGCTGCTCGGTCGGCGGGGGCGGCGCGCCGTGAACACGCGGCTCCTTCGCGAGTGGGCGGCCGCGGAGAGCGGGCTGCCGCTCTGGCTCGTGGAGGAGAGCTACGACGCGGTGGGGGACCTCGCCGAGACGATCGCGCTGCTGGTCCCGGATCAGGGCAGGTCCGGTGAACCTGAGGGGCTCGCGGACTTCATCGAGCGCCGCGTGCTCGGTCTCGCGGGGCTCGAGCCCGCGGCCCAGCGGTCGCTCGTCCTGGAGACCTGGGCCGACCTCGACGCGGGGGAGCGCTTCCTCTTCCACAAGCTCATCTCCGGCGGCTTCCGGGTCGGCGTGGCCGGCGGCCTGGTGGCGCGCGCGCTCGCCAAGGTCGCGGGCGTGGACCGGGCGACGATGATGCACCGGCTCGCGGGGCGCTGGGAGCCCACGGCGGCGGCGTGGGCGGACCTGATGTCCGAGGACGAGGGCGGAGATCCTCTCCGGCCGTACCCCTTCTTCCTCGCGCACGCGGTCCCTCCGGACCTCGCGGACCTCGGCGACGCGGGCGACTTCCAGGCCGAATGGAAGTGGGACGGGATCCGCGCCCAGGCGGTTCGGCGCGGTGAGGAGGCGGTCCTGTGGTCGAGGGGAGGTGACCTCGTGAACGGCGGCTTCCCGGACATCGTCGAGGAGCTCGGTGCGCTCCCCGCTGGGACGGTGCTCGACGGGGAGCTGCTCGCGTGGGACGGCGGCCGCCCCCTGGGGTTCCATGAGCTCCAGCGTCGTATCAACCGCAAGTCCGTCGGCAAGAAGCTCAGGGAGGAGGTGCCCGTGAGGCTCATGGCGTACGACCTGCTCGAGGAGGGCGGCGCGGACCTCCGCGCCCTCCCGACCACCGAGCGGCGGGCCCGGCTGGAGGCGTTGGTGCGCCGCGCGGCGCTCCCGCGCCTCGGGATCGCCGAGGTCGTCGAGGGGGCGTCGTGGGAGGAGCTGGCCCTGGCTCGCCAATCCTCGCGGGAGCGCGGCGTGGAGGGGCTGATGCTGAAGCGCCGCGACGCGGCCTACGGGGCGGGGCGCCCCCGGGGCGACTGGTGGAAGTGGAAGGTGGACCCCTTCACCCTCGACATGGTGCTCGTCTACGCCCAGCGCGGCCACGGCCGCCGCGCGTCCCTCTACACCGACTACACCCTCGCCGTCTGGGACGACGGCGAGCTCGTTCCCGTAGCCAAGGCCTACTCCGGGCTCACGGACCAGGAGATCCGGCGGGTGGACGCCTTCGTGCGACGTCATATCACGGACCGCTTCGGCCCCGTTCGGGTCGTGGAGCCAGAGCTCGTGTTCGAGATCGCGTTCGAGGGGATCCAGCCCAGCGCCCGGCACAAGGCAGGCCTCTCCCTGCGGTTCCCGCGCATCGCGCGCTGGCGAGAGGACAAGGCGCCCGCCGACGCCGACTCGCTGGAGGCCGTGCGGGCGCTGATGGGGGAGCCGCTGTGATCGAGTCCGTCGATCGGTGGTTCGCGTCGAGGGGCTGGGCGCCCTTCCCGTTCCAGCGTGAGGTCTGGCGCCGGTACCTCGCGGGGGAGAGCGGCCTCGTGCACGTGGCCACCGGCTTCGGCAAGACCCTGGCGGCGTGGCTCGGGCCGGTGATCGAGGGCGCGGAAGCGGCCGGGGCCCAGGCCGCCCCCGCGAAGCGCGCGGACGCGCCGCCCCTCGCGGTGCTCTGGATCACGCCCATGCGGGCCCTGGCACAGGACCTCGTGAAGAACCTCCGTGAGGTGACCGGGGAGGTGGCGCCGGGCTGGATCGTGGAGGGGCGGACCGGGGACACGAGCAGCACGGACCGCGGGCGGCAGTCCCGTCGGCTCCCGACGGCGCTGGTCACCACTCCGGAGTCCCTGTCGGTGCTGCTGAGCCGGGAGGACGCCGCCGAGCGCTTCGCGCACCTTCAGTGCGTGGTGGTCGACGAGTGGCACGAGCTCTTCGGGACCAAGCGCGGCGTCCAGACGGAGCTCGGCCTGGCGCGGCTCCGCCGCCTCGCTCCCGGGCTCAGAACCTGGGGCCTCTCGGCCACGCTCGGGAACCTCCCCGAGGCCATGGCCTCGCTCCTCGGAGCGGACCCGGCGACCGGGCCGGGGGCGCTGGTGGAGAGCGACCGGCGCAGGGCGCTGGAGGTCCGGTCGGTGATTCCGAGGGAGATCGAGTGCTTCCCCTGGGCGGGCCACATGGGGCTCCGCCTCCTGGACGAGGTCGCGGCGGCCCTGGACACGGCCCGTACCGCGCTGGTCTTCACCAACACCCGGGCCCAGGCGGAGCGCTGGTACCAGGCCCTCTGCTACGCCCGCTACGAGGACCGGGAGCGCATCGCCCTGCACCACGGATCCCTCGACCGGGAGCAGCGGACCGAGGTGGAGGTGGGGCTCGCGAGCGGTCGCTACCGCGCCGTCGTGGCGACCTCCTCCCTGGACCTCGGCGTGGACTTCTCACCGGTGGACCTGGTGGTCCAGGTGGGGAGCCCGAAGGGGGTCGCGAGGCTCGCCCAGCGCGCGGGGCGGTCGGGACACGCCCCCGGGCTCGGGAGCCGGCTGCTCTGTGTCCCGACCCACGCCCTGGAGCTCGTGGAGTTCGCGGCTGCAAGGGAGGCGCTGGACCGCGGCGCCTCGGAACCGCGGCTCACCCTGCGGCGTCCCCTGGACGTGCTGGCCCAGCACATCGTCACGGTGGCGGTGGGGGGCGGCTTCCTCCCCGACGAGCTGCTCGCGGAGGTGCGTTCGACCCACGCCTTCCGCGATCTCTCCGACGAGGAGTGGGCCTGGGCCCTGGACTTCACCCGCTTCGGCGGGGAGACCCTCTCCGGGTACGAGCGCTTCGCCCGGGTCGTGGAGGGCAAGGGCGGCAAGCTGGTCGTCGCCTCGCGACGCATCGCGCGGGACCACCGCCTCAACATCGGCACCATCGTGGGCTACGGCAGCCTCGACGTGAAGTTCCGGAACGGCCGCCGCCTGGGCACCATCGAGGAGGTCTTCGTGTCGCGCCTTCGTCCGGGGGATGCCTTCACCTTCTCCGGCCGTTCCCTCGAGCTCGTCAAGGTGGAGGACTCCGCCGCCATCGTGCGCGCGGCCGGGAACCCGGCGACCCTGGTGCCGCGCTGGTTCGGAGGACGCATGCCGCTCTCCACCGAGCTGGCGGAGGCCGTGCGCCGGGCCATGGCCTCGGTGAAGCGTACCCTCGAGACAGGGGAGTCCACAGGGGCGACGGAGCTCGACGCTGTGGCGCCGCTCTTCGCGCGCCAGGCGGCGGTCTCACGCGTCCCTCAGGCGGACGAGCTGCTCATCGAGCGGGTCCGGACCCGGGACGGAGATCACGCGTTCCTCTTCCCGCTCGAGGGGCGCCTCGTCCACGAGGGGCTCGCAGCCCTGCTCGCCTGGCGTGCGACGCGGGCGGCACGGGTCACGGTCACCCAGTCGGTGAACGACTGGGGGCTCGAGCTCGTGACCCGGAGCGAGTTACCGGTGGATGACGACGAGTGGGCAGCGTTGCTGACGCCGGACGGCCTCCTCGAGGACCTGCTCGCCTGCCTCGACGGCTCGGGTCTCGCGCGGCGGCACTTCCGCGAGATCGCCCGCGTGGCCGGGCTGGTCCAGCAGGGGCTGCCTGGCGCGCGGAAGGGGCAGCGCCAGCTCCAGGCCTCGGCGGGCCTCGTCTTCGACGTCCTCACCGAGCACGACCCGGGCAACCTGCTGCTGGAGCAGGCCCGCCGGGAGGTGATGGAGCGAACCCTGGAGTTCTCCCGCCTGCGCTCCGGCCTGGAGCAGCTACGGCGGCGGCGGATCCGCGTCGAGCGTCCAGCCTCGCTCACCCCGCTGGGCTTCCCGCTCTGGGCGGAGCGTGTCCGGGAGCGCGTCTCCTCGGAGTCCTGGGAGGACCGCGTGCGACAGATGGCCGATCAGCTCCAGGGGCGCGGCGCCGTCGCAGCCTCGGGCGTGCGCGGCGCGCAGGGGAGGAGGGCGTGACGGACCTCGAGATCGAACTCGGGGGGCGGGCGCTGGTGCTCTGCCCCGAGCGCGCAGCCTTCCGGCCCGACGCGGGGGAGCTGCTGCTGGCCGATGTTCACATCGGGAAGGCCGCGGCCTTCAGGAGAGCGGGGCGGCCCATGCCCCCGGGCACGACCCGTCGCGAGCTCGAGCGCATCGACGCGCTGGTGTCGCGGCTGGGCGCGCGCAGGCTCACGCTCCTGGGCGACCTCTTCCACGACGAGATCGAGTCGGAGAGCCCCACGGCCCGGACCTTCGAGAGCTGGCTCACCGCCCAGCGGGCGGTCGAGGTGACCCTGGTGCGGGGCAACCACGATCGCCACGCCACCGACCTCATCGAGCGGTTGGACCTCGTCTCCGTGGCCGAGCCCCTGGCCTCGGAGGGGCTCGTGTACCGCCACCACCCCGGGGGGCACGGGCCCTTCGTTGCGGGGCACGTGCACCCTGGAGTTCGGCTCACGGACCGCGCCGACAGCGCCCGCCTGCCGGTCTTCTGGGCGCGGGGCGACGGCCTGGTCTTGCCGGCCTTCGGGCAGTTCACCGGACTCCAGATCATCTCCGCCGGGGCAGGGGATCGACTCTTCGCCGTGACGCCCACCGCGGTCCTGGAGGTTCCGCCTGCGCTCTGCAGCTAGGGGCGATTGGGCTCCCGAACCCGCTCGACCATGTCGAGACGGTGCACCACGGGGCGGATCATCGCCGTCCAGGCAGCGTACCCCTCGGCGTTGAGGTGCAGCTGGTCCTCCACGAACCAGCGCGGGTCGGGCTGACCATCGGCGTCGAGCAGTTGACTCGCGGTGTCGACGAAGTGGAGACCCTCATCCCGTGAGCAGCGCTCGCGGATCATGTGGTTGGTCTCCAGGACGATCGCGAGGTGCTCGGCGCGGCTCGGGGTGGGGCTGATGGCGATGTAGACCAGGGGCGCGTCACACCCGAGAGCGCGGAGCCTCTCCACCAGCTCATCGAAGCGGGCGGCGACCCATTCGGCGGAGCGAGGGGCGTCGCCCTTGATGTCGTTGGTCCCCGTGAACGCCACGACCACCGTGGGGTCATGGCGGGTGACGAGCTGGTCCGCCCAGTAGATCGTGTCGAAGATCTTCGAGCCGCCGTAGCCGCGGTTGAGCGCGGGGACCGGGGCCATGTCCTCGCCGAGGGTCGACCACAGCCGGATGCTCGAGCTCCCCACGAAGACCACGGGCCGATCGACCTCCACCTCCTCCGCGCCGAACGCGTCGAGCGCCGCGGACCACCGCGCGGGGTCCTCGCCCTCCGGAATGACAGGAGCCGGGGGGGGAGGGAGGGGCGGGGTCAGCTGGCCGCTGGCCTGGCAGCCGGCGAGTGCCGCCACGGAGAGGAAGGTCCCGACCAGGCGCATCAGGCGTCCGGGAGGCAGAGACAGCTGGAGGTGACGGGGCGGTCGGCGCCCTTCCACGCGGCCTCGTACCGGGCCTGGGCTGCGGCGGCCGCGTCGAGCTTCCCCTGCGCGCGCAGGGCGCGGGAGAGCCCCAGGAGAGACCACCCGTTCCCCGGCCACCGCTCGAGGTCCTCGAGGTAGACGGCCTCCGCGTCGGCCGGGCGGCCGGCCTTGAGGAGGACGGCGCCGAGGGTGTGGCGGGTGGGCTGGAGCCACTGGGGAGGCTCTCCGTAGCTCAGGGAGTCCTCGACCTCCACGGCCTGCTCGAGCGCCGCGATGGCGCGATCCCACTGGCCGCGCTGGAGCGCGATCTCGCCGCGGATGAAGTGGTCGCTGACCTCGAGGATCCTCCGCGTCGCGTCCGAGCCGGACATCTTGTCCTCGGGGAAGGCGTCGCGGGCCTCCTTGAAGCGCTCGTACTCGGCCTCGGCCTCCTCGAACTCGTGCTTCGCGGCGAAGGCGATGGCCCGGTGCGCCCGCCAGATCGCGGTGGTGATGGGCAGGGCCTCGGGGGGCGCGGGCTCCGCGAGGATCGCGTCCCAGCGGCCGAAGCGCTTCTGCACGTCGTAGACCGAGCTCATCCACAGGTCCACGAAGTCCGCGACCGCGGGGAGCATCTGCTCGGGGACGCCCGGCAGCATCGACCGCGCGGCCTCCATGGCCTCGGTCTCCTGCCCGACCATCATCGCCGAGTACGCGAGCATGTGCGCGTTGTGGACGATGTACATGTGCTGGATGCCCTGGTCCGGGGACCGCTCCAGGTAAGCGGTGTCCCGGCGCATGGCGGCCCGGTTCTGCACGATGGACTTGTCCCAGTCGCCAGTCTGCACGTAGATGTGCGACGGCATGTGGTTCATGTGCCCCGAGACGGGGATCTGATTCCTCAGTCGGTCGGCCGCGGGGAGGGCCCGCTCGGGCTCGAGGCTCGGCTCGACCGCGTGAATGTACAGGTGGTTCGCGCCCGGGTTGTTGGGGTGCTTCTCGAGCACGGCCTCCAGGGCTGCGGTGATCTTGGCGGTGTCCGGCTCGGGCAA
>CAZEFP010000019.1:0-15583 GCA_964511565.1 uncultured Planctomycetaceae bacterium | reverse complement strand
GTGACGACGAAGAACGCGAAGGGTGAGGTGCACATCGCGCCGCTCGGGCTGATCACCAGCGCCGGCGGCAGCGTGTCCGCGGCGTCCATCGCCGAGGCCGCACCGCGACTCCCGCTGCTGGTGCTCGCCACGTGCGACTCCGCCTCCGGGCGGCAGGTGGACGGGCTCTCGACGCGCGGGCTCGCACAGGTGGCCCTCGACTCGGGGACGCGGGCCGTGGTGGTCACCGGGTGGTCCCTGTCGGATCGCCATGGCCGCGCCGCTTCGATCACCTTCCACGCCTCCCTCCGCGCCGGCGCGAGCGCTCCCGAGGCCCTCCGGCGTGCGCGACGCGCTTTGGTGGCCGCCGGCGCCCCGGCCGCCGACTGGGCCGCGCTGCGATACCTCGGCACGCCCTGACGGGCGGCCGCTCCTGTCCGGGCCACACGGGCCCCGGCCGCACGGGGAGGCGCCCGGAAGAATTTTCGCGTCCGGCCGTCCTGCGCCTCAAGGGGATGGGGCGCAGCGTCGATACAAGCGGCAAGCCATGCTCTCCGCGCTCCTCAGCCTCGCCGTCGCTGGAATCTCCGCCTCCACCAGCGCTTCCCAGGTCCCGACCCTCGACGTGATCCCTCCGGCGATCGAACGCTCCGAGGTTCCGACCTGCCTCCAGTTCACCCCCACCCACTTCGCCGCCCGGAGCCACTCCGAGGTGGACCAGTGGCTGGTCTTCGAGAACGCCGAAGGCGGGATGCGCCGCGTCCACCGGCTGGCTCCCCACGCTCGGGTGCTGTTCCCGATCGTCGAGGGATCGGCCAAGGGCGTCTCCGTCGAGGTCCTCTGCTGGTCAGGAGCCGGCGCGCTGGTCGCCAGCGGCGCCCTCGACTGCGACGTGGACATCCCGCGGACGGTCTTCCTCACGCACGCCTCCGGGCACCTCTCCGGGTGGCTCTCCACCCTCGGCGGCAAGGTGCTGAGCAAGGTCGCCACGGACCGGTCCACCGAGCCGAGCCAGATTGCAGGGCGCCTTGAGCGGGCCGCGACTCACGTACCGGTGCCCGCTCCCGCGGAGCACCGCAAGCGGGACAAGAGCCGCCCGCTCGAGCGCAAGAAGCTCCCCCCGATCTGACCCGCCCCGGGCAAGGACGAACCACGGACCGTGGCGGCCCCAGGCCACCCGCGATCCGTGCAGGCCGCGCGGCCGACGCGCACGCCGAGCAAAGGGTGACCCCGTCGGATCCGCTCGCGGTTCCGCCGGGGTCTTTTCATTCGATCCAGCCCGGATAGAGGTCCCGCCGCTCATCACGGGCCACCGGCACCTCTCGGCGCAGCCTTCGACTCTCTCCCAGGTCGATGTCGTGGATGGAGAGCACGGCGGCCCTCCGCGCTCCCCCATCGAGGGTCTGCCGCTCGAGCGCGGGGACGTCCGCGCCGCCGGGCCCGACCACGGCCGATCCTCCGAGGAACCGCAGGGGCATGCGACGGCGCCCCACCTCGTCCTCCCCGATGCGGTTGCAGCCGATGACGTGCGCCTGACTCTCCGCTGCGCGCCCCCGCAACAGCGCGCCCCAGTGGGAGGCGCGCGCCTCGGGCCACTGCGCGACGACGACGAGGACGTCGGCCCCCGCCCTGAACGCGGACCGCGCGACGCCTGGGAAGCGGAGGTCGTAGCAGACGATCGGCGCCACCCGCGCGCCGCTCCGCGGGAGGTCCACGGGTGCCGGGGGCGCGTGGCCGGCGGTGAAGGCCAGCGTCTCCGCCGTGGGAGAGAACAGGTGCACCTTGTCGTACCCCCCAGCCAGCTGGCCGGACACGATCACGTGGGCGCGATTGGTGGGCAGCGACCCATCGCCTGTGGACGCGGGGCCCGAACCGATCACGGCGACGTCCAGCTCCCCGGAGACGGCTGCGACCGCCTCGAGGGCGCGCTGCGCCTGAGCGAGCTCCGCGGCGCCCGAGCCCGGCGTGAAGCCCGTGGGCCACATCTCCGGCAGCGCCACGAGCTCGGCGCCCGCCTCGCCCGCCGCCCGGAGACCCCTGAGGGCCGTCCCCAGGTTCCCCTCGAGGTCCCCGGCGCCGATGTCCATCTCCAGGGTCGCCACGCGCATGGGGAGATCATGGCGAACGGGTCCGAGCGCGCCAAACCCCGCCCGCCGTCCGGTCCTGGCCCACAGCGGCTCACTTCCACCCTTGGGGTGGTCTCCAGGTTCCATCCCCCCGCCGGCGCGGCCATGATTCGAGGCCTATGTCGCGCGCGCCCTCCACCGATCCCCGCTCGTCCGAGCCAAGCCCCGCCATGGACGAGGCGCTCGAGCACTTCCTCGCCGGGGGGCAACCGTTCAAGCGTCGGCTGGAGCAGCTCGTCCTGGAGCTCCCCACGGGCGAGGCCGATGAGCTCATGATGCTCATGAAGGAGAGCCGGGGGGCCTGGGCCATGCTGCTCGGGGGCCGGGGCGGACGGGCCCTCTTCCTGGGGAACGCGCTCAGCGGGACCCCTGTGGCCCTCGGGACCCTGGGCTACGAGGTCACCGTCGTGGAGCCCGAACCCACGCGGCTCCGCTTCGCCCAGGACCGGGCGGCGGCGCTCGCCCCGGGAACCACGGTCTCGGTCGCGGCGGGAACCGACCGCTGCCTCCCGTTCCGCGAAGGCAGCTTCGACCTCGTGGTCCTGGAGGGGGGGCTGCCTGGCCCCGCCACCGGCTGGGGGTTCACCGTCGACGAGCTCCATCGGATCGGAAGCGGCGAGCTCCTCGTCACCGCGGACAACCGGCTCGGGTACAAGCGCTCCACCGGCCGCCGCGGCGCGTTCCGCAGGCACCCGCTGCACCTGCTCGGGGAGGTCCTCCGCCCGTCCCGTGGCGAGCGCGCCCTCCCCGCGACTCGAACGGCCGTGCGCGGCCCCTGGAAGGAGGTCGAGGCGTATTCGCTCTACCCGCACGCTCGGGAGTTCAGTCACGTGGTCGCCCTCGATCAGCCCCGCCCCCGCCTGACCATCGGACCCAGGGAGCGAAAGAACCGGCTCAAGGTCCTCGGGGCCCGCCTCGGGCTCTTCCCCTGGCTGACCCCCTCGTTCGCCATCCTCGCCCGGCGAGAGCCCCGGGGGGCCAACCGGATCGAGCGCCTCCTCGACGAGGTCGCGGCGAGCTGCGGCGAGACCCGGCCGGAGGTGGACATGCTGGTCGCCACGCGGAGCAACGACGCCCTGATGCACACCGCCATCGCGGGACGGGGTGGACCCGAGGGCCGCTGGACCGTCCACGTCGCGCTCCAGCCCGCCAAGCGGAGGATGGTCCGGCTGCACCACGAATGGCTTGTCCGCATCCACTCGAGTGTCCCCGGCGTCCCGGTCCCCGAACCCCTCTTCCACGGCGAGATCGAAGGCGCCGAGGTCGCGGTCGAGCGGAGGATCGACGGACTCAACGGGACGGACATCACGGGCGACCGACCGCTCACGGAGCGCATGTTCGCGGACGCCGCTCGGCAGCTCGTTCACCTCCTCGAGCCCGAGCCCACGCTGCTGGACGACGGACTCTTCGACGCCCTCCTGCAACCGCGGTTCGATCTCGTCCTCGACCTCATCGACAGCGAGAGGACGCGCGAGAGGGTCCGCCGGATGGTCGCGCGGGCACGGCAGCAGCTGGTCGGCAGGTCGGTTCGGCTCGGCATCTATCACGCCGATCTGCGCGCGAAGCACCTGCAGCTGAACCACGAGGGGCGCATCACCGGCTACCTGGACTGGGGCGCCAGCGAGGCGCGCTTTCTTCCCCTGGTGGACCTGCTGCACCTCGTCATCCACCAGCGCAAGCAGGAGACGGGGGGCTCCTTCGGCGACGCGTGGCGCGCGGTCCTCGATCCGCAGCGGCGCCGCCCCATCGAGCAGCGGACGTTCGTGGACTACCTCGACGCGGCCGGGCAGGACCACGGGCTGATCGAGGTCCTGCTCGAGCTCTACCCTGCCCTTGTGGCGGGAATGGCCGAACTGAACTGGGATTATTCGCGACCCGACTGGGTCCGCCGCCAGTTCGGCCTCTGACGGGCACATCTCCTTCTGAGACCTCGCCCAGCGCACCATCCGGGCGCCGGTCGCAGTGTGATCCAGGGCGGCCGAATCCTCGTCGTGGCTCAAGGCCCTCCGTCACCGCCGTCGATCTCCCAGGTCGGGGCTAGGAAGATTACTTGAAGGAGATGTCGACAGGATCAGCGGCGCGCGCGATGCGCGATCGGGGTGGCTTCACCTTGATCGAGATCATGATCGCGGTCGTGGTCGGCACCGTCGCCACCTACATGCTGTCGACCTCGGTGACCGCCGCGGTCGCCAACACCGTGACGCGGCAGCAGCGCGCAGTGGCAGCCGAGGGCGCCATGAACTGCATGGAGCAGATCCGCTCCAAGCCCATGGAGCTCGTGTTCGCCCTCTTCAACGAGAACCCAGGGGATGACCCTGGCGGTGAAGGGACCGCGTTCGGCCCCTACTTCGACGTCGTGGGCCTGTCGCCCGTGCTCGATGAGGAGGGCGTGCCGCAACCGATCGGGCAGGTGCTCCTGCCCGGGGACGGGACGACCCTCGACGAGACCTTCGAGCAGCCAGAATTCGGCCTCCCGAGGGACCTCAACGGCGACCTGCACGTTCTCCCAGGGGACTGCTCCAGCGACTACCTGGTCCTCCCGGTCACCGTCCGCGTGGAGTGGCGAAGCCAGCTGGGCGACCGCTCCCTGGAGATCTCCACGCTCCTCATGGATCTGGAGAAGGCGGACCTTTGATCGTTCACTCACGGAAGGCGGGGTACACGCTCGTCGAGGTGCTGATCTCCTTCACGATCCTCGTGCTGGTCTCGATCAACATCGCCATGGTCCTCCGTGCCGGGCGCGCTGCCGCCGTCACCGGGACCTTCGCCGCCCGGATCTCGAACGAGCTCAATCAGACGGTGGACCGAATCGCGCTGGCCCTGATGGGCGCGGATGCAGCAGCGCTCGACGGTCCCCAGCTCAAGCCGCTGTCCTCCGAGTACGTCCGCTTCCAGGCATGCCTCGGCGTCGAGGAGAGCGGCGTCGTTCACGGCCCCGTGGAGGAGATCAAGTGGACGCCGACGACGCCGGAGGCGGGGCGGATCCTCTGGAGGGAGAACCCTGCGAGCGAGCAGGAGCGACGGGTCGTGTGGTCCACCGCCGTCCCTTCCACGTACATGCACGAGCTGCCCAGCAACGGCGTCGATGACAACGGGAACGCCATCGAGGACGAGGCTGGCCTCGCCTTCACCATGGACGGTCCCCGCGTGGACATCCACGTCACCGTGGAACGGGTCGGCCACGACGGGCGCGCGCGCCCCATGCAGCGGACCCAGCACATCTTCTGCCGGAACTGACGAACCATGCGGGCAAGACTCCACCGACACCCCCAGCGCCGAGGCGCCGCGCTGCTGCTGTCGCTCATCGCCGTGCTAGCGGTGGGCGCCATCAGCGCCACCCTCCGGCAGGTTCAGACCACCATCGACGGAGATCAGCGCTTCAGCATCGACCGCCGCGCCGCCCTCTACGTTGCCGAGGCCGGGATCGCGGAGGCCACCCTGGCCATCAGCCAGGGGAAGAGCGGCGCCATGGCCACCGAGGAGGTCCCCGCGGCGTTCGGAGAGGGGTTCTTCTGGGTCGAGGCTCAGGACCGGCCGGACCGGTCCATCGAACTCCGGTGCACCGCCCAGGTGCGCACGGCCGAGTTCGTCCTCCGGAGCATCATCGTCCCCAACCAGAACCCGATCACGAGCCGTGGCTTCTTCGGCCTCGAGGGCGTGGCGGTCGGTCAAGGGACGCTCATCGATGGTTTCGACTCATCCAAAGGGACCTACGACTCCCAGGTGACGGCCACCACGCCTCACCGCACCACCGGCGTCGCCGGGAGGCTGGGGACGCTGGGACAGATCAACCTCGATGGATCGAGCGAGGCTGGGGCGGAGTCCACGAGCTTCTCCTGGGGAGAATGGGTCGCCGAGTCGCCCGCCGGAGGGACGGAGACGCTGGAGGAGGACTCCAAGCCAGGCCCCGGCGCGGCCCGGACCCCCTCGAAGGGCTCCGCCGAACAGCCCAGCAAGGGGTCCATCGAGGAGACCCCCTCCCTGGACACGACGACCGCGTCCACCTCCTCGACGGGCACCTCCACCTTGATCCACGCTGACGTCGAGGGCTTCGTCCTTTCATCGGGCAGCGCCGTTCTGCACGGGGTCATCGACCTCGACCCCCAAGGCTTCATCCCGCCCCCCACGCTTCGTCCCACCACCGTCGCCACCATCAACGGCGACCACCTGGTCACCGGCGCCGAGGTCGGCCTCGGGCTCGAGTCCAGCGTCGAGGTCGCGGGGGACGTCGTGGTCTCCACTGGGGCGACCCTGCGGCTCAACGGCCCGCTCGTGCTCAGCGCGCAGACCCTGCGCCTGGAGACCGAGGCCCAGCTGCACTTCGACGATTCCAGCGGCCCCATCCACGTCTACCTCCAGGAGGGGATCGCATCGGCGACCTCCAGCGAGATGTACTCGCTCGCTCCCGAGCCGGAGTCACAGGGCACCTCCATCTACATCGCCCCTCCCGAGGGCGTCCGCGAGCACACCTCACTCCCCCCACAGGGACGCTTCCACGGGGCGCTCTACGCCCCCGGCGACCGGGTGGTCGTTCCCTCCGGCCTCCGCTGGCTGGGCGCGATCGCGGCACGGCAGCTTGAGACCCAACCGGGCGCGCGCCTGAGCTACGACTTCAACCTTGCGACCGGTGGCCAGGGAACCGCCGCCGCACCTCGCATCGCCTCCTGGCAGATCGTGCCCATCGGGGACGGCCTCGCTCGCCGGCTGGCCATCGACCCGAGGACCGCTCTCCGGCTCCAGGGGATCGAGCCTGTGTTGTCGTCGAAGGCCGCCCCGGAGACCGAGTGCGAGGCGATCCTCCTCGACGAGACCGGCGAGCCGACCGTGTACACCGGCGACGCCGGCGGCCTCCCTGCCGGCTCCCAGCGACTGATGCGGATGCGGTGGGTCGACACGCGAAATGGGACCTTGAGGCCTTGGCTTCGTCCCACCGGGGCCGATGTCGACGGAAGCGTCGACGCCTACCGGGAGAAGTTCGAGCAGATCAGGGAGTCGCTGTCGTCGACCGTATCCCTGTCCCATCAGGTCGACGAGGCCTCCCTGAAGGAGCTCTCCCGTCAGCTGGAGGTGGATTCCTTGATCGAGAAGACCGCGAAGCTGGACGCGGGCGCCCTGGCCAAGTGATGCGCTCGCTAGCACTACTGACCCTCCTGGTCGCGCCCCTGGCCGCCGCCCCGGGCGCACAAGTGAACCCCGCCTCGTCGCAGGACGAGCTGGCCACGCGGATCGCCCAGATACCGCCGGAGGAGCTCACGGCGACAGAGCTGGCCGTCCTGCTGCTGGACACGAGTCTGGGTGAGGTGACCCGTTGGCTCCAAGACCTCAACGAGCGCTCCGCGCGCCGTCCGGGCTCCCGGGCTCGCCCCCCCCACCTGCACCACGTTCGGCGCCGGATCGAGGAGGTCCCCGGGATCCTCCGCGGCTTGCTCTCCCGGCCCGCGCTCCCCTCCGAGGCCCACGCCCACGTCCTGGCTCTCGGCATCGAGGTCCTCCGGACGAGGAGGAGCCCTGCGGGGTTCAGGGAGCTGGCCGAACTGGTCGCAGCTGCGACGAGAGTGGCGCCCGGTCGAGCGGGTGAGGCTCCCGAGCGGCTCACCCGGTCCCTCGCCGAGGCCACCTCCATGCGGCTCTACCGGCTCCCCGATCTGGAGAGGCTGTATCAAGAGGCGCCCGACTCGCTGCGCCGCCCGATCCTCGACGGGGTCGCCGCGGGGGACGACCCGAACTTCTCTGCGGGCGCGCTCGAGACCCTCCTGGGGTTGGTGCCGCCCACCGACCCCTCGGTCCTCAACCGGCTTCACCTCGCGCTACAGCGCCGACCTTCGGGGCCGGAGCCGCAGATCGCCGATCGCGTGGCCGCTTACCTCGCGGACCCGCGCCCGTTCGCCCGTCACGAGGCGGCCGCCTGCCTCGCAAGAATCGGTGAGCGCGCCCATGTCCCCCCGCTCATCCAGCGCCTCGACGACGCGGACGCCACGGTCAGCAACGCGGCGCATTCCGCCCTCCACCGCCTGACCGGCATGACGCTGCCGCCTGACATCCAACGCTGGAACCGTTGGTTCGATGGACAGCTCGCGTGGTGGGATGCGGAAGGTCAGGACCAGCTGGAAGACCTCCTTTTCGCTCCTCGGTCCGGGCAGCTCGTCATCCTCAGGGACATCTGCACGAAGCGCCTCTTCCACGAGGAGATCGCGGTCCGTATCGGTGAGCTCCTCCACGGGGGCGATCCGCCGACCCTCTGCCTGGCCCTCAGCGCCCTCGGCACGCTTCGCTCACCCTCTGCCCTGCAGCTCGTTCGCTCGTACGTGGGCCACCCCGAGCCCGCCGTGCGCGAGGCCGCCCTGGCCGCAGTGCGCTCCTACCAGCAGGCGCAGGGGTGTCTCGACACCCGCGCCGCTCGCAGCAGCCGTTGAGCCGCCCCTGAGGGGGAAGAGCGCCCTCCGGGACGCCTCAGGGTGGCTCGAGCCGGCCTCCATCGGGGGGACTCGGGATGCTCAGATCGCCTCAAGATGGGTTCTCCCGACTTCCGATCCTCTGCCTGGAGCCTGGCTCCCCACACCTCCCCATGGCCCAGAGATTCAGACGACGGCGCAAGCTCATCCGGCCCGGGCTCCAGCTCCGGCTGAGCGCGAAGTTCGTTGGCCTGATCGCCCTGATGCTCGGGTTGCAGTTCGTGCTGCTCGACGCGCTCATCGGGCAGACCTCTGCTGAGGGCGCCGGGGGCTCAGCTGCCCTGTCCGATGGGATGTGGTCGGTCGCAGTCCAGCTCCTGGGCTGGTCCGCGGTGGTCTTCCTCCCCCTCACAGTGCTGGTGGGCATCATCGCGAGCTTCCGCTTCGCGGGCCCGCTCTATCGCTTCGAGGTCTTCCTCAAGGCCGTCGCCGCTGGCGAGCAGCCCGAGGACATTCGCCTCCGCTCCGGCGATGAGCTGAAGGAGCTGGCCACGCTGCTGAACGAGGCGACTCGTCCCCTCCGTGAGGACCTCGAGCACACCCAGTGGCCCGAAGGGGATCGAGGAGGGCAGCGCCAGGCGGCCGCCTGAGCGCCTCGCTGATGTCTCTCAAGGTCAAGGTCGCAGCGATCATCTCGGCGCTGATCGTGATCGTGTCCGTGGTCGGGGCGGTCGTGGAGCACACCGTCTTCTCCGGCGCCTTCGAAGAGCTGGAGCAGGAAGAGGCCGTCAAGCACCTCGACGAGATCACCCGCGCCTTCGAGACCGAAATCCGAGACCTCGATCGGATCTCCAGGTGGTACGCCGCAGAGGCGGCCAACTCGAGCGTCACTTCGGCGACCGCCGATAGTCTCACCGCGCAAGAGCTTGACCTCCTGCTCATCTGCGATTCCAAGGGCGATGCCCTGGAACGGAACCTGCTCGATCCGGCCACGCGGGCCCCCATCTCGCTCGCGGAATTCCCCGAGACCCTCAGCCTCCACCACCCGGCGCTCGCCTGGAGCAACCCGATGCTCCAGCTCGAGGGGCAGCGGTCCAGCGGGATCCTCCCCACCTCCAGGGGGCCCATCTGCATCGCCGCTGCCACGATCCCGGCCTCCAGCAGCGCCACGGCTGCCGGCGGTTACGTCCTGGCCGGCCGGTTCATCTTCAACACCGCCCAGGATCGCATCCAGGCAGCGACCGGCCAGTCCTTCGACCTCTGGCAGCTTCAGGGGGCGACGGACATGCCGCAGGATGTGGCCTCCCGCGTGGATGAGATCACGAGCTCCGCCTCGCCGGTCCTCGACATCAGTGAGGACTCGGAGGAGGTCGTGGCTTACTCCACCCTCGACGACATGCGGCACCAGCCCACCATCGTCGTGCGGGCCAAGGCGGAACGCCGGATCTCGAAGACAGGCTCAGCGGCCATGGCCTCGGGCGCCATCCTCGACGCGACGATGGGCTTCTTCGTCCTGCTGTGCCTGATCCTGATCCTCAATCAGATCGTCCTCCGCCCCATCCAGGAGCTCACCGAACACACGCAGAAGACCGGCGCGGACGAGAACTTCCGCGCGCGGCTCGACTCCGATCGCCAGGACGAATTCGGGGCGCTCGGCCGGGGGTTCGACCAGATGATGAGCCGCCTGGAGAAGGCCAGGGGAGAGCTCCTCGAGACGGCGCGTACGGCGGGCAAGAGTGAGCTCGCCACCGGTATCCTCCACAACGTCGGCAACGTCCTCAACAGCGTCAATATCTCCGCATCCCTGGTCGGTCAGCGTCTCGACGACATGTGCATCGGGGACCTGGAGCGGCTCGCGGACGTACTGAGTCAGCACTCAGCGGACCTGTCCAGCTTCCTCACCGAGGACCCCCGCGGGAAGCACATCGAGCCCTTCCTCGGCGCCCTCGTCAGGCAGCTCAAGGAGGAGCGCCTGTCCGTTCGAGACGAGGTCCAGTCGCTCACCGACGGGATCGAGCACATCTGTGAGCTGATCAAGAGCCAGCAGGGCATCGCGAAGAAGACCAGCCTCCTCGAGTTCACGAACCTCGCCGAGCGTTTCGATGAGGCGCTCATGATCACCCAGAAGGCCCAGGGAGAGAGCTCACAGCTCGTGGTGATCAAGCGCTACGAGCAGCTCCCTGAGATCGAACTCGACAAGCACCGCTTGCTGGAGATCCTGGTCAACCTGATCCAGAACGCTCGCCAGGCCACCAGCGGCCCCAGCCAGGAAGTGCTCCTCGAGCTACGCCAGGCTGGAAACGGGATGATCGCGCTCTCCGTGGCCGACAACGGCTGCGGCATCGCCAAGGAGGACCTCGTCCGGATCTTCTCCATGGGCTATACGACGCGGGACGACGGACACGGCTTCGGCCTCCACTCCTGCGCCAACGTGGCCAAGGAGATGGGCGGTAGCCTGCGGGTCGATAGCGACGGCGTCGGCCGCGGCGCCTGCTTCACCCTCGAGGTCCCCGAGACCCCGCCCGGGCGGTCCAAGCCGTCCGCGACCGCTGGCTCCAGCAGCCATGGGGGTGCCGCGTGAACCGTCGCATCCTGATCGTGGATGACACCAAGGGCATCCACGACGATTTCAAGAAGATCCTGGCGAGCGGCAGCACCGTCGCGAGCGGACTGGCCTCGGCCCGGGCGGCGTTCTTCGGCGAGACCGCGCCCGCCTCGGACAGCGGTGCCCTCGAACACGCCTCCGCCCAGGAGGACTACGACCTGACCTGCTGCTTCCAGGGGCTTGATGCCCTGGAGATCGCGAAGACGAGCGTCGAGGAGAACAACCCGTTCGCCATCGCCTTCGTGGACGTGCGGATGCCACCGGGCATCGACGGCATCCAGACCATCAAACGGCTCTGGGAGGTCGACCCCAACATCCAGTGCGTCATCTGCTCGGCGTTCTCGGACTACTCGTGGCAGCAGATGATCGATGAGCTCGGTCATACCGACAAGCTTCTGATCCTCAAGAAGCCCTTCGACCCCACCGAGATCTGCCAGATCGCGAGCGCCTTCACGGAGAAGTGGAACGCTGCCCATCGCGAGCAGAAGGCCATCGAGCTCATCTCCCAGAAGGAGATCGAGGCCCGGGCCTACGCGTCGTCGCTCGAGACCCTGAACAAGGCCCTCGCCACTGCCAAGGCCAGCGCGGACCGCACGTCGGCGATGAAGTCCGACTTCATCATGCGTCTCACCACCGAGATGAGCACCCACCTGAGCGCCATCCTCGACCGCCTGATCGAGAACGACGAGGTCTCCGGACTCGATGACGCCCTGGACCGGAGCCAGCGGCTCCTGGGGATGATCAACAAGGTGATCGACTTCACCCAGGTGGACCTCGGCTCGCTGATCCTCGCTGACCAGCAGTGCGACCTGCGCGGAGTCCTGACGGACATCAAGGCGCGTTACGCTCCGAGGGCGGCGGAGAAGGGCCTGGACCTCCAATTCGAGGTCGCCCAGGCCGTTCCGGAGGTCATCGTGACCGACCCGCATCGGCTGACCCAGATCCTCAGCTACCTGGTGGAGAACGCCGTCCAGTACACCGACTCGGGCTTCGTGGCGATCCGGCTGCTGCGCGAACCCACCGGGTGCTGGGACACCGTCCGCCTCCGCTTCGAGGTCGAGGACACCGGCTGCGGCGTCAAAGGGGACCTGTCGGGCAAGATCTTCGAGCCCTTCGCTGCGGGTGACGATGGACGCTTCATGGATGGGAGCGGCCTCGGCTTGACCGTGGCCACCCGGGTCGCCCGGCTGATGGGCGGAGAGGTCAGCTTCGCGTCGGCGACCGGCGTGGGGACAACCTTCACCCTCGAGCTCGAGGTCAAGACGGCGAACAACTGAGCGTGCGGCGCCAGCCGGTCCGGGGTAGTCTCCTCCCAGAGGTCCCGCCATGCTCTCCTTCCGCCGCCCCATCGACGCCGTCTTCATCGCCACCGGCGCGCTCCTTTGCGCCTTGGCGTTCGTGCAGTGGCGCGACAGCGGCGACTTCGCGGACCACGCGCGCCAGGTGAGGGCAACCGTCGCGAGCCTCCGGGAGACGAAGAAGCAGGTCCTCGACGCGGCGCCCGAGACCTACGCCAAGGTCGAGTTCGCCACCGAGGCGGGCGACATCGTTCGGACCGAGCTCCCGGATCCCTTCCGGTCGAGCGCCGCCCCTCCTCCGTCCGTGGGGAGCTCCCTGAGCATCTGGTACGACCCCCGAGAGCCGACGACCGCCAGGCTCCACCGGGGCGCCGGCCGCGAGGGAGTTCTCGTCCTCCTCGCCCTCGCTGTCGGCGCGCTGTTCGCGCCCGCGATCCTGCGGCGTAGTCTCAGCGGCTCCGCTGGCGGCGGCTGAGGCGCCCCCGCTCCGGCGTCGCGTGACGACGCCGCCTGACCCTCACCAGCCGAGGTCGCATGGGCCGACGGTCCCTGCCGCCGACCCCGTCCACCCTACCGCTGCCCCCGTCAGGCGCTGTGCCCGGCTCCGGCGTAGCGCTCGCGCTCATGGGCCTGCACGGCGGCGGTCAGGGCCTCCAGCTGCTCGGCGTCGAGCTCCGAGGCGTGAGCCCGCAGCAGCCCCTCACGAGGGGTCTCATGGCGCTCCAGCTCGAGCCCGGCGCGATCGAACGCGCGGCCCATGGCCACCACGCTCGCGGGCTGGACTTGCCGGGCCGACCGCGCCCGGAGGACGAGCAAGATGAGCAACATGACCAGCCCGGCGAGCGGTCCGAGGTTGGCCTCCGCCCCGCGCAGGAGCGCTCCGGGCAGGGACACCAGGGACTGGAGGACCCGCGATCGCGAGCCCGCGTCGAAGCTCGTCAGCACGGTCCAACGCTCCTCGAGGGCCGCGACCGTCGACGTCCACCACCCGTCGCTTCCGTCCGACAGCACCTGCTGAGGGGTGGGGTCGACGGGGAACCAACCGCCGTCGGTGTCGCTGAAGACCTCGACCCAGGCGTGCGCGTCGCGGGCGCGGATCGTCAGGGACCTCTCCCCTGGGAGCGGTCGCGCGAGGAGGTAGCCGCTGACCACCCTCGCCGGGATGTTCCGCGACCGCAGCATGGTCGCCAGCGCCGAGGAGAAGAGCTCGCAGTGCCCCCCCGCGTCCGTCCCAAGGAACTCATCCAGGGTTCGGGCAGCGCCCTCGGTCCCTGGCACGCGGTAGGGGTAGCGCGAGGCGAGGTAGCCCGCGAACTCGCTGGCCACCTCGACGGCGCTCGCTCCTGCGGGGACCCTTCTGGAGAGCTCCCGCGCCAGCGTCCGCGCGGACTGGTTGTAGAGCGAGACGGGCTGCTCGATGAACCGGGCCAGGTCCCACTCGCTCGGCGGGCGGGGGGCAGGTTCGCGTGGCTCCTGGCCGAGCTGGAGCTCGTATCGCAGCTCACCTGGGTTGGAGTAGGCGGCGGTCCCGTCGGCGGCGACCTGGAGTTCTCCAGCGGTGTGGATGGGGTCCAGCTCCACCGAGAAGGCCTCGCGAGGAAGGAAGAGGCGTTGCTCGGGGCCCCCGGCGCGGGTCACCCGCACGCGCGTGACCGTCGTCGAGGGCGGAGACCACGCCTCGGCGCCGCCTCGCCGGATGAGGCGCAGGCCCTGCCACCGGCGCTCCCACTCGGGGTCTCGGACGACGGAGCTGGCGGGGAGTTCGCTCTCCGCGACCTCCCATCCCCCTGACCGCGTGGGCTCGGAGAGCGTCGCACCCCGCCAGAAGCGCGGCACCGACGCCGGCTCCCCATCGACCACGTCGATCCGCATCACGAGTCGGTCGGACTGGAGGGCCTGCTGGTCAATACGTCCGAACTCCAGCCTCGGTGAGAACCCCACCTCGTAGGAAGATCCCTCGCCCTCGAAGTCGAAGTAGTTGGCGAACAACGCAGGGCGATCGAAGTCGCGCGGGAAGAAGAAGAACGCCAGCAGGGTCACCCCTACCAGGAGCGCAGATCTCCGGAGGCTCTCTCGCCAGGCCGCGCGGAATGCGGATGCATACCGGCCCGTGTGGAAGGGGTCGAGGTTCTGCAGGTGAAGGCCGATGACGAACAGGGGCGCGTAGACCAGGAAGGTGAACGCGAAGCTGAGGTCCACGGTGATGTACCCGGTGATCACGGCGATCAGGTACGAGTTCAGGAAGAGCAGATCAGGCCGCTGCTCCCTGCGGAGGTTGTTGAGCACGTGGACCTGACACAGGAGCGCCAGCATCAGCCCGTCGTCGAGGACGAAGGCGAGCTCGGCCGAGCTCGCGTGCAGCACGAGCCGGAGGAAGAAGAGCACGATGGCCAGGTTCCAGACGCCCCGGTAGACGACGTGCTCGCGGAACCTGAGGAGGAACGGGGCGGCCAGGGTGACGACGTAGAGCGGCGCCAGCCAGAGCGGGTCGGCGGCCCCGGTGAGCTGAACGAAGCGCACGTTGCACGCAACGATGCCCATCATGCAGAGCAGCAGCGCCGAAGGCCCCTTGCGGATCCGGTCAGGCAACGCGCGCCCTCCCTGCCAACTCGGGCTCTGGTGCCGCCTCGCTCCCGGGGAGCGGCTCGGCCCCCGCGAGATAACGCAGGGCCTCGTCCCAGTGCACGCCGCTCGACGAGTAGGTCTCGTCGAGCCCTTGGCTCACGAGCCGGAGCAGGGCCCCATCACGCCGCGCGTCGAGGACAGCGGCCGCTGCCGCCGAGAGCCGCTGTTCGAGGACAGCACCCTCAGCGCGACGGTCGAGCACGACCGCTCGCTCCTCGGAGAGGTCCGCCTCCCACTCGTTGACGACGAGGGCTCCGCGCCGCGCAGAGGCTCGCCAATGGACGTCCCCCGCGGACTCCCCAGCGATGTGTGGCCTGAGGCCGGCTGGCTGGGTGCGGCCCTTGGGTCCCAGGTGGCTGCTGGTGGACTCGGTCGCGGCCGGTCGGGCCAGCGGGGCCTCCTTCGTGGGCTCCGCCGGTTCGGGATGAACGTGCACCTCAGGCCGGAGGTCGAGGGAGACCGTGCGGGTCAGCAGACCGAAGGGGTAGGTGGAGCAGACCCGGACCCTCCGGGCCTTGTGGACGCCGCGCATGAGCGGGGGGAGCTGGAGCGATGAGC
>CAZEFP010000018.1:13335-15640 GCA_964511565.1 uncultured Planctomycetaceae bacterium | reverse complement strand
ATGAGCAGATGGGGGCCCAGCTGGTGAAGGAGGTCTCTAGCAAGACCAGCGACGTGGCCGGCGACGGCACCACCACCGCGACCCTGCTCACCCGCACCCTGTTCGCGGGGGGCCTCAAGGCCATCACCGCCGGCGCCGCCCCGGCGCGGATGAACGCCGCGATGCACGACGGCGCCGCCAAGGTGATCGCCAAGCTCGAGAAGATGGCCAAGCAGGTCGGCGGTAACGACGAGATCAAGCAGATCGCCACGGTCTCGGCCAACAACGATCCGGTGGTGGGCAAGCTCATCGCGGACGCCATGAAGAAGGTCGGCCGCGACGGGGTCATCACCGTCGAGGACGGCAAGAGCATGGAGACCACCGTGGACGTGGTCGAGGGCATGCAGTTCGACCGCGGCTTCCTGTCCCCCCACTTCGTGACCTCGCCCGAGGAGATGGAGGCCCAGTTCGAGGGCGCCCAGATCCTCATCCACGAGGGCAAGATCAGCAGCGTCCAGTCCCTGCTCCCGGTCCTCGAGGCCTCCAAGCAGAGCGGCAAGGCGCTGATGATCATCGCCGAGGACGTCGAGAACGAGGCGCTCGCGACCCTGGTCGTGAACAAGATGCGCGGCATCCTCCAGGTGTGCGCCGTCAAGGCGCCCGGCTACGGCGACCGCCGCAAGCAGATGCTCCTGGACCTGGCCGCCCTCACGGGCGCGACCGCGATCATGAAGGACACGGGCATGGAGCTCGAGCAGGTCACCGCCCAGCACCTCGGCTCCGCCAAGAAGATGACGGTCTCCAGCGAGGCCACCACCATCGTCGGCGGCAAGGGTCGCCGCGAGGACGTCGAGGGCCGCGTGACCCAGATCCGCAGCGAGATCGCGAGCACCACCTCCGACTACGACCGCGAGAAGCTCCAGGAGCGCCTCGCGAAGCTGACCGGGGGCATCGCGCAGATCAACGTCGGCGGCGCCACCGACACCGAGGTCAAGGAGCGCAAGGCCCTCATCGAGGACGCCCTGCACGCCACCCGCGCCGCCGTCGAGGAGGGCGTCCTGCCCGGCGGGGGCGTCGCGCTCCTGCGCGCCCGCGAGGCGGTCCTCGACCTCAAGCTGCGGGACGACGTGGACTACAACCTCGGCATCGACACCCTCTACGAGGCGCTCTCGCGGCCGATCTGCCAGATCGCCGAGAACGCCGGGCACGACGGCGCCGTGGTCGCCCACCGCGTCACCCGTGAGCGCAAGGCCACCTTCGGCTTCAACGCTCACTCCGGTCAGTACGACGACATGCTCAAGATGGGCATCATCGACCCGGCCAAGGTCACCAAGTCGGCGCTCCTCAACGCGGTCAGCGTCGCGACGCTGCTGCTGACGACGGACGCCCTCATCGCCAACAAGCCCGAGGCCAAGTCCGCGCCGCCCGAGATGGACGGCATGGATGACATGGCGGGTATGGGCGGAATGGGAGGCATGGGCGACATGGGATTCTGATCCCGCGCTCCTCCCCACCACCTCCCCTCAACACACCGAACACCCCCACCAAAGAAGGAACACCAAATGGCCAAGCAAATCATGTTCGACGACGCCGCTCGTCAGAAGATGAAGGCGGGCATCGAGAAGCTCGCCAAGACGGTGCGCGTCACCCTCGGCCCCGCCGGTCGAAACGTCATCCTGCAGAAGAGCTTCGGCTCCCCGCACGTGACCAAGGACGGCGTCTCCGTCGCCAAGGAGATCGAGCACGTCGACCCGTTCGAGAACATGGGCGCCAAGCTCGTCCTCGAGGTCGCCAACAAGACCAACGACATCGCCGGTGACGGTACGACGACCGCCACGGTCCTCGCGTCCGCCATCTTCAACGAGGGTCTCAAGTACGCCGCCACCGGCGTCTCCACCATCGACCTGCGCTCCGGCATCGACAAGGCCGTCCAGGCCGCCGTCGGCTCGATCGAGTCCCAGTCCCGCAAGATCAAGTCCAAGGCGGACAAGGCCGCGGTCGCCACGATCTCCGCCAACAACGACCCGGAGACCGGCGAGCTGCTCGCCGAGGCCTTCGACAAGGTCGGGAACGAGGGCGTGATCACCGTCGAGGAGAACAAGGGCATCGACACCATCCTCGACCACGTCGAGGGCATGGAGTTCGACAAGGGCTACCTCTCGCCCTACTTCGCGACGGACCTCTCCAAGCTCGTCACCGAGTACGAGGACGCGCACATCTTCATCTGCAACAAGAAGATCTCCACGGTCCGTGAGCTCGTGCCCGCCCTCGAGGCGGCCATGCGCACCGGCAAGCCGCTGCTGATCATCGCCGAGGACATCGAGGG
>CAZEFP010000018.1:0-13235 GCA_964511565.1 uncultured Planctomycetaceae bacterium | reverse complement strand
TCCGAGCGCGCCGCTCAGATCCGCGTCCAGATCGAGAAGTCGACCTCGGACTACGACAAGGAGAAGCTCGAGGAGCGCCTCGCCAAGCTCACCGGCGGCGTCGCGGTCATCAAGGTCGGCGGCAAGACCGAGGCCGAGATGAAGGAGCGCAAGGACCGCGTCGAGGACGCGCTCAACGCGACCCGCGCCGCCATCGAGGAGGGCATCGTGCCGGGCGGCGGCGTCGCCCTCTTGCGCGCCTCCTCCGCCGTGGCCGAGGGCCGCTACAAGGGCGACGAGAAGTTCGGCGCCCTCATCATCGAGCGCGCCCTCGAGGCCCCGATCCGGCAGATCGCCGAGAACGCGGGCGTCGACGGCCCGGTCGTCGCCGAGATGGTCCGGGAGAAGGGCAAGTCCACCGGGTACAACGCCCTCACCGGCGAGTACGAGGACATGTTCAAGGCCGGCGTCATCGACCCCTCGAAGGTCGTGCGTAGCGCGCTGCAGAACGCGGCGTCGATCTCGGGTCTTCTCCTGACCACCGACTCGATGATCACGGACCTCAAGGACGACCACTCCATCGAGGGCTCCGTCGCCTGATCGCGCGGCCAAAGGGCCGCGACCTCCAACGCCGGGCGGCGGGACGGACTCCCTTCCCGCCGCCCGGCCCCCTTTGGCACAGCCCGCCGCACCACGACCCCCTACGGATCGCCCACTGCCCCCACCATGAGCCAGAAGCGCGACTACTACGAGGTGCTGGGCGTCCCCAAGGATGCCCCGGCGGGTGACATCAAGAAGGCGTACCGCAAGCTCGCCCTCAAGTACCACCCCGATCAGAACCCCGACAACGCGGAGGCGGAGGCCAAGTTCAAGGAGGCGGCTGAGGCCTACGACGTGGTGGGCGACGTCGAGAAGCGCCAGCGCTACGACCAGTTCGGGCACCAGGCCTTCGACCAGGGCGCTGGAGCCGGTGCGGGTGGGTTCACCAACGTCGACGACATCTTCTCGGCGTTCGGCGACATCTTCGGCGGCTCCGGCGGCTTCGGGAGCATGTTCGGGGGCGGCGGGGGACGCCGCAGGGGTCCCCAGAGGGGTCGCGACCTGCGCATCGTCCTGGACCTCACCCTCGAGGAGATCGACGAGGGCGTCTCCAAGACCGTGGCGCTCAAGCGCATGGACAGCTGCGGGACCTGCTCCGGCTCGGGAGCCCGCAAGGGCACGGGCAAGACCAGCTGCTCGACCTGTAACGGGAGCGGCCAGGTCACCCGCAGCGCCGGGTTCTTCCAGATGGCCTCCCCCTGCCCGGCCTGCCGGGGCGCGGGTGAGGTCATCGAATCGCCGTGCCAGTCCTGCAGCGGCAGCGGCAACATCCAGGACCGCACCGAGGTCGAGATCCAGGTCCCCGCAGGGGTCGAGGAGGGCGTCCAGCTGCGCATCACCGGCGAGGGCGACGCCGGACCCAACGGCTCGCCGCGGGGGGATCTCTACTGCGTCATCCGCGAGAAGGAGCACCGGGTCTTCCAGCGCTCCGGGCCGGACGTGCTGACCGAGGTCCCCTTCGCGTTCTCCCAGCTCGCGCTCGGGGACAAGATCGAGATCCCCACCCTGCGCGGCAAGGTCGAGATGACCGTGCCCGCCGGCACCCAGAGCGGCAAGGTGTTCCGGCTGCGCGGCCAGGGCCTCCCGCGCATGGACAGTCGCGCCCGCGGCGACCAGCTCGTGCGGGTGTTCTGCGAGGTGCCCAAGAAGATCACCGACAGGCAGCGCGAGCTGCTCGAGGAGTTCCAGGAGATTGACCGGGAGACGAGCGGCCGCAAGTCGTTCTTCGATCGCGTCACCGAGTACTTCAAGTGACCCCCATGGCGTTCGGAAAGGAAAAGCAAACGGAGACAAAGGCGGAGGTCGAAGACCCCGAGGCGGAGACGCAGGACGTCCCCACGGCGGAGGTCGTCGAGGAGGAGGATCCGCTCCTCGCCCTCACCCGCGACAGGGACGAGGCGGTGGACCGCTGGATGCGACTCCAGGCGGACTTCCAGAACCACCGACGCCACGCCCAGGCCAACATCGAGGCCGCCGTGGCCAGCGCCCGCTCCGAGGTGCTCGGCGAGGCCGTCACCATCCTCGACTACCTGGACATGGCCCTGGCCTTCGAGGTCACGACCGAGGAGGCCAAGAACCTCAAGGTGGGCGTCGAGATGACCCGCCAGCAGCTCCAGGGCCTGCTCGACCGCATGAACGTCAAGGCCATCTCCGCGGAGGGCGCCTTCGATCCCGCGAGGCACCAGGCCGTCTCGACGGTCGAGACCGACGAGCACGAGCCCGGCACGATCATGGAGGTCGTGCGGGGCGGCTGGACCATGGGCGAGGCCGTCCTCAGGTTCGCCCAGGTCCGCGTCGCCGCGGCGCCCGACGCGCCCTCCGATGACGCGGAGGCGGACGCGCCCCAGGCCGGCCCAGGGGACGTCGAGGCGCCCGTCGAACCTGAAGGAGACGCGGGCTGATGCCGACCTACGACTATCGCTGCAACGCCTGCGGACACCAGTTCGAGGAGTTCCAGATGATGAGCGACGGCGTCCTGCGCAAGTGCCCCGAGTGCGGGAAGCTCAAGCTCGAGCGGCTCATCGGCTCGGGCGCCGGCTTCGTCTTCAAGGGCTCTGGCTACTACGTCACCGACTACCGCTCCAAGAGCTACGACGACGCCAAGAAGGCGGACACGGCCGGCAAGAAGAGCTCCGACACCGGCAGCTCCAAGAAGAAGAGCGACTGACCCCGCGGGCCCCTGCGTCAGCGCAGGAGCCGCTCCTCCACGAGCGCACCGATCGCGTCGGTGCGGTGGTGGTCGAGGACCAGGTCCGCCTCGGCCTGCACCTCGGGGAAGGCGTTCCCCATGGCGACCCCAAGGCCCGCTCGCCGGAGCATGGGGATGTCGTTATCGGCGTCGCCGATCGCGATGACCCGGGAGGCCGGGATCCCCTTCGTCTCCTGGAGCAGCCGGATCGCCTCGGCCTTGCCCTGACACGGGGCGTGGACGTCGATGGCGCTGTACGGGTTGGTCTGGTGGCGCGGCAGGATGGAGAGCGGGAAGTGGGAGATGTAGATCGGCGCCCCCGCCGCCTCCTCCAGCTCGGCGGCGACGGTCGCGGAGCCGACCTCGCCACACTTCATGAGGAAGCTCAGGCGGATCGTGTAATCACGGAGCAGGGCCGGGCGGTCCACGAACTGGACCCCGATGAAGCCCTCGAAGTTCCTGGCCTCCTCGTCGTTCCGGGGCTCGAGCGCGAGCTTCTCGTCGGCGGTCATGACCAGGACCTGCGCCCCCCGGTCAGCGGCCCACCCGTGGAGCCGCTCCAGCGTCCGCGTCGCGATGGTGCGCTCTTCGAGCATCCGCTCGTCCTTGTGGCACCACACCGCGCAGCCGTTGAAGAGCACCGTCGGCGCGTCGAGCCCGAGCTCCGTCACGATGGGCATGGCGGAGATCTTGCTCCGCCCGGTCACCACCATGACCTCGACCCCCTGACGCTCGGCCTCGAGGATGGCCTCCCGCGTCCTGGGATGGATCGACTCGTCCGGAGTCAGAAGGGTCCCGTCGAGGTCCAGGAGGAGGGCGTCGTAGTCGCGCGGCATGGCGGGATCCTAGCTCCTCTCCGCTCCGACCTCGATCACAGAGTGGGCATCGTGACCGTGGCGCGCTCGCCCGGCGCCAGGGTCAGCTCCTGGCTCTCCACGGCGGGGGTCCCCTCGGCCCTCAGGTCGACGGTCTCGACCCGGTAGCGACCGGCCGGCAACGACGTGAAGCGGTGGCTCGACCCGCGGAGGCGACTCACCACCTTGTTGGATCGGACGCCGCCGCGCTCGTCGAGGCCACGGAGGCGTATGCCGTACTGCCTCCCGCGGCGGCCACGTCGCCCGCTACTCTCCGAGGAGCCGGCCACGACGGTGAGGCTCGCCGCCGCGTCCACCTCGATGACCACCTGCTCGCGGACCTCCCCCGCCTCGAAGGGCGGGAGGTCGACGCGTTGGCCAAGGACGAGGGAGCCGGAGACCTCGAGTCGGACCGGGACCCCGACGGTGAGCCCGCCGAAGGCAAAGGCGCCGTCCGCTCCCGACCGCAGGCTCCCTGGCTCGAGCCAGTCATCCCTCGCGTCCATGGAGCCGTCCCGTTCTGCCCGTAGCGTGCGCTGCCCCACCCAGGCCCGGTGGAGCTCCGAAGGCCCGAGGACCCTGACCCTGACTCCGGCCACCGGCTCCCCGGACCCCCGATACACGAGACGCCCCGAGACCGCCGCCTCGGCGAGGTCGATCATCAGCTCCTCGGGCTCGGGCCGGACCCGGTGCGTGAAGACCGTGGCCATGGCACGGGACCGGTGGTTCACCGTCACCTCGTAGGTGCCGGTCGGGATCCCCTGCAGCGCGAACTCCCCGTTGGAGTCCGCGATCGCCCGGAGCGTGGTGGACGTGGTCTCGGGGCGCAGGAGGTCTCTGCCATCGCGGATCGCGAGCCGGATGCGCGCGTCCGGGAGTGCCACGCCGCCCGCGCGAACACGCCCCCGCAGCACCTCGGACCTCTGGGTCTCGAGCCTGACGCTGACGGCGCCCTCCTTCGGCACTTCGATGCTCTCGGCGACCTCGCGCCACCCCCTCGGCTGCCGCGGTCGCATCCTGGGCTGCGCCACGCGGACGGTTGCCCGCCCCGCTCCGACGTTCTGGAAGAGCGCGACTCCCCTCTCGTCGGACCGCACCACCCTGGAGGGGATCGAGCCCTCTGGCTCCCCCCTGCGCTCGAGCCTCAGGTCCACCTCGACTCCGGCGAGCGGCTCCCCGGCCCCGTCCACCACCTCCGCGGTGACCGTCGCGCCGCGGGTGATCTCGACCGTGATCTCGCCCTCCGTGCCGGTGAGGTTGATCAGCTCTCCGGAGGGGAAGCCGTCGGCGTCCACGAAGAGGGTCCATGGCCGTTCGCTGGGAGCCTGCAGCATCACCGCCCCGTCCCTGTCGGTCTCCCCGTAGCGAACGACGCTGCTGGAGTCCGCGGGCCGTCCACCCCGCGCGCGCCACCAGACCAGGGCGGATCGGGACGAGCTGGGCGCCAGGAAGACGCGGGCGCTCTCCACAGGTAGTGTCGAGCGGCCCTCGACGACGCGGACCCTGAGCCCGGTCGAGGCAGCCAGCTCGAGGTCGCCGAGGTCCACGTCTTCGCCGTGGGCCACGAAGACACCGCGCCGCACGAGCTGTTCATGGCCAGGGGCACGCACCCTCAGCGTGTAGGTCTCTCGCTTGCCGGGACCGACCCCGAGCCCGTCGATGGTGAAGCGCCCCCCGGGGTGCGAGGTGAGGACCTCGCCCTCCTCCCCCTCCAGCGCCTTGCCGCGGAAGTCGTCGTCCGCGGGGGGTGGGCCGGACCGGGTCCAGATCACGAAGCTCTCCACCGGGACCGCCGGGCCGCCCGCCTGGGACCTGTGCATCACGCGCCCGCGGATCGAGGCCCTCGGTCGATAGGTCAGCTCCACGCCCGTTTCGCCGCACCGGGCGACCACGGACTCGGCGTCCATGGAGGAGCGTGGCGTCTCGTTCAGGCCCACGGTGAGCCTGTAGCGGGCCGCCGGGCGCAGCCCGACCACTTCGAAGCGGCCGTCCGCCTCTGGCCGGACCGCCCGGGGCCTTCGGTCCACGTCGGGAGCGTCCCGGTCCGCCGGCCAGATCGAGACCCACAGCTGATCCGGTGAGGCGCCCTTCGCCTCGACGACCCCTCGGATCGAGCCTCCGCTCTCGAGCCGCACGACCACGCCCTCGAGGCCCCGGCCGACCGAGACCTCACCCTCGTATCGCGCCGTGGGGTGCCCTGGCTTCTCGACGACCAGGTGGAAGGGCCCGGGCGCGAACTCATCGCACCGGAAGGTCCCGTCTTCCGGGGTCACACCCAACGTGTACCCGCGGCTCGGCGTCGAGACGCGGAAGCCCCCGAGCGGGCTCGCCTGTCCGAAGTAGATTGTGGCCCCTTGGACGGGGAGCCCATCGGGACCGAGCACGCGCCCCCCCACGGAGATTCCGGGCTTCAACGAGATCGGCTCCACCACCATCGGCAGTCGGCTCGGGAAGCGCCCGAGGCGAACCGGCTGCACGGCCCAGCCCGGCGCGCGGACCAGGGCGCGGACGGTCCGCCCGTACCGGAGCTCCGGGGTGCCGCCGTCCACGCCCACACCGAAGCGCCCGCCCGCGTCCGTCTCGACGAAGCAGACCCCCGCCAGGTCCCGCTCGGTCAGCTCCATGCCCAGGGCGGTCTCGGAGCGCCTGGTGGTCACGAGCACCTGCGCGCCGGGGATCGGCTCACCGCCCGGCCCCACCACCGAGCCAGTCAGCTGGAACCTCGGCGCCTCCCGCTCGGCGCGCGCCCGGGCTTCAGCCGCGGCCTGTTCCGCCAGGGCGCGGGGCGAGAGCGCCTCGGCGATCCGGACCTCCTCCCCCGCGACTCCGGTGAGGTCGCCCACCGGCCCCGCGGCCCCTTCCGCCGTACCGGAGATCCGCGCGACGATCTCGCCGCTGCCCGCCAGCTCGCCCCCCGACCATGGCCCGATCCACAGGACAGCCGTCCCGCAGAGCAGCAAGGCCGCTGCTCCCAGGAGGAGCTTGGTTCCGGTGTTCCTGGCCTTGGGCATGGTTCGTGGACGTCGGAACGGGTCCCTGGAGCGCCGGGAGCGCCCCGATTCGGATCAAATCCGAGGACCGGTCGAGTCGCCGCCTCGTCTCGACGATAATCGTAGCGGTGGGGACGTTCGTCCCCCATCCTGCTCGGGTTGACAAGCCATGCGTAAATCCCACTCCCAACCGTCCACCGCACGCACCCTGCGCCGCGTGGCCACCGTCGCCCTGGCGCTCGCCCTCACGGCCTGCACCGGCACCCGGAAGCTGATCGACCCCGTCGTGGGAATCGTCACCGACGAGGGCATGGAGCTCGGCGTCTCCACCGAGTTCGGCGTGGTCTTCCTCGGCAAGACCACCGACCGGGGGCCGGTCATCGTCGAGGCGTACTTCGGAGACGGGCCCTCGATGGAGCAGTCCGTCATCGAGCCCGTCGGCGGCGGCCTCTACACCGCGGACATGGAGATCCGCCTCCCCCACGTCCCCATCTCCTTCGACGTCCCCACCGACGGCGAGGTGCTGGAGGTGATGGGGCGCCGCGGATGGGACCGCTGGGCCGCGATCACGACCTGCAGGACCGTGGAGGGCGTCGAGGGCGTGCTGCTGGAGATCCCCGAGGGCTTCCTGGACAGCGTCGACCAGACCGGCGCCGGCGTCTATCGCCAGACCGGGGAGTTCACCAAGGACCTGGTGGGCCTCGTCTCCGGCAAGGTCTCGATCCAGCGCGACGGCGAGAACACGCAGTACCTCGCGGTCGTCGGCGCCGACACCCTCTGGCGTCTCGCCGCTCACCGCAAGGACAAGCTGCGCCGCCGCCCGTTCGTCTATCGCGAGGACATCCTCTGAGCCCGTGGCGCTGAGAGCCGCGTGAGCGCAACGAGGAGCCGGCCGCGGGGCCGGCTCCTTCATTGGCGCCCCGCTCAGCGACGCCAGAAGGTCGGCATCAGGAGCGCCACGAGCGCGTAGAACTCCAGCCGACCGAGCACCATGCAGATGGAGAGGGCGAACTTCGCCGCCCCTGGCAGGTCTCCGAAGTTCATCGCGGGGCCGACCCCGCCGAGCCCAGGCCCGACGTTGTTGAGGGTCACCAGCACCGCGGTGGAGCTGGTCTCGAGGTCGATGCCGTAGGCACCGAGCAGCGTCGTCGCGGCCACGAAGACCATGAGCCAGAGCACGAGGTATCCCGTGACCGACGCGACCACCGACTCGTCCAGAGCCTGACCATCGATCCGGATACGGTGGATCACCCGGGGCCTCGCGAAGCGGCGCACGGCCACCAGGGCCGCCTTGAACACGATCGCGAGGCGCACCAGCTTGAGGCCGCCGCTGGTGGACCCCGCACAGGCTCCGCAGAACGCGAGCAGCATCAGGGCGATCCGGCAGAACTGCGGCCAGGCGTCGAAGTCGGCCGTTGCGTAACCGGCGGTGGTGATCTGGCAGACCACGTGGAAGACGCTCAGCCGGAGGGCCTCCAGGGGGCCCGAGGCGCCCGCTCCGGCCCCGCCCTCCCCCGAGGACCACAGCACCGCGCCAACGAGCAAGGAGGCCCCCACGACCAGGCCCAGGAACAGGCGCACCTCGAGGCTCCCCACGAGCTTGCGCCACGCCGGGCGCGGTCCGACGCGGATCAGTGTGTCGTAGATCGCGAAGTTGAGCGCGGACAGGAGCATGAAGACCACCAGCACCCCCTCCACCAGAGCCGAGTCGAAGAAGGCGATGCTCTCCGAGTGGTTCGAGAAGCCACCGTTCGCCACCGTCGTGAAGGTGTGAATGACCGCGTCGAAGACGGGGAGCCCGATCACCATCAGCGTCGCCAGCAGCGTCACGCTGAGGACGAGGTAGATCTTCATGAGCATCAGCGCCGCGTCGCGCACGCGCTGGTGCCCGGCCTCACGGGAGATACCGGGGACCTCGGAGCGGAAGAGGCTCCGTCCGCCGGTCGGGAAGATCACCACGAAGACCATGACGATCCCGAAGCCGCCGAGCCACTGGCTGAAGCTCCGCCAGAAGGCGATGGCGGCTGGCATCGAATCGATCTGCTCGGCGGTCATCACCGTCGATCCGGTGGTGGTGAGCCCGGACACCGACTCGAAGAAGGCGTCCACCGGCGACGTGATCGTGCCCTCGAAGAGGAAGGGGAGGGCGCCCGCCGCTCCACCGACCAGCCACGCCAGCCCCACCGTCGCGAGCCCCTCGCGACGGAAGTAGTCGGGGCGCTTCCTGGAGTCGCGGGTGGCCCCGCGGAAGACGAAGGTCACCAGCCCGCCCACGAGCGCCGTGACCAGGGCGGCGAGCCCGCAGCTCGCCGCCGGGCCACGCTCCCCCATCCCCAGCCCGACGGCCGCTGGGATCGCGAGGAAGCCGGCCATGAGGAGCAGCACCACACCCAGCATCTGGGCCACCGCGCGGAAGTTCATCGCAGGCCCTCCGTCCGGGCTTGGGGCTCCTCGGCCATGGGTCGGACGCCCTTCACGGTCAGAGGACCCCGAGCGCGCGCTCGGCCTCCTCGAGGGCCTCCCTCATGGCGAAGACGACCGCAGTGTCGCCCCTGCGTACGAGGGTCTCCCCCCCGGGGATGGTCACCGCGTTGTCCCGGACGAGCGCGCCCAGGACCACACCGCCGGGCAGGCCGAGCTTGCGGAGCTTCACCGGCTCCTTCAGGCCCACCTCGAGTTCGATGATCTCGGCCTGACCGTTGCCGATGGCCGCGATCGCCCGCGGGGAGCCCGCACGCGCGAGGCGGGTGATGGCCTTGGCGCACATCATCCGCGGACTGATGGCCTGGTCCACGCCTTCGAGCAGGTCAAAGATCTCGGCGTAGGAGGACTTCTCCACCAGCGCCACGGTGCGCTGAACGCCGAAGGACTTGGCCAGCTGGCACGCGACGATGTTGTCCTCGTCGTCATGGGTCGTCGCCACGAACACGCTGGCGTCGGCGAGACGCTCCTCTCGGAAGAGCATCATGTCGGTGGCGTCGCCCACCATCACCGTCAGGTCTCCGGAGCACTCGAGGTCCAGGGCGCGCGCGCGGGCGGGGTCCTGCTCGAGCACCAGCACGCTGATCCCCGGCTCCCCGGAGAGCCGCAGGGCGATCTCCCGGCCGATGCCGCCGGCGCCCATGATCACCACCGAACGCTTCCACTCCACCTTCTCCCCTGCGAGGCGCTCGAACTGATCGAGGTCCTTGGACGACCCGAGCACGTAGACCTGGTCCTTCCCGAGCAGCTCATCGCTGCCCGAAGGCACCGTCAGCTGCCCGCCCCTGGAGACCGCGGTGACGAGCACCCCCGAGGGGATCTTGAGCTCGCCCAGGGGCTTGCGCGTCAGCTCGGAGTCCTCCTTCAACCGCAAGCGCCGCAGTTGCACCTGGCCGTTGGCGAAGCTCTGCACCTCGAGCGCATGCCGCTCGCGCACGAGCCCGAGGAGCTCCTCCGCGACCAGCTCCTCGGTGGAGAGGACCACGTCGAAGCCGAGGGCGTCCTTGTAGAAGTAGCGGTAGTCCGCCAGCACCCGCGTGTCCTTCAGGCGGATGATGACCCGGCTCGCACCCAGCTTCTTGGCGATCACGCTGGTGAGCATGTTGACCCGGTCATCGTCGGAGACCGCGATGACGAGGTCAGCCGCGGACGCGCCCGCGTCCGTGAGCGTGTCGGCGCGCGTCCCGTCCCCGACGAGCGACTGCACGTCGAGGGACTCGGTGAGCTTGCGGGACTTCGAGGGGTCGGGGTCGACCACGGTCACCGAGTGTTCCTCACGGCTGAGGACCCCGGCGAGGTGCTGTCCGACCTCTCCCGCGCCAATGATGACGATGTTCATCGCACGGAACGATAGACCCTCGCCGCCACGGGGTACAACAGGGCGGTGATCGCCCTCGTCGACAATCGCGATTCGTTCACCTACAACCTCGTCCAGGCCCTCCAGGCCCTGGGCGCAGAGGTCCAGGTCCTGGACGGCCGTACCGCCCGCGCCGACGACGTCATGGGGGCGGCGGGCGTCCTCGTGGGTCCCGGGCCCGGTGAGCCGGGCGCGGCAGGGTGCAGCGAGGAGATCTTCCGCCTGGCCGCCGCTCGCCATGACGCTCCCCCCGTCCTGGGGGTGTGCCTCGGCCATCAGGCCCTCGGCAGCGCCTTCGGGGCCCGGATTCGTCGGGCGACTCAGCTCGTCCACGGGGCCGTGCGGCCCGTCCACCACGACGGCAGCGGCCTCCTCGCTGGCCTGCCGACCCCCTTCCCCATGGCGCGGTACAACTCGCTCGTCGTGGAGGAGGAGGGCCTCCCCGAGGAGCTTGTGGTGACTGCCCGAACCGAGGACGGGGACGTGGCCGGACTCCGCCATACCTCAATGCCGCTCTTCGGCTTGCAGGGCCACCCCGAGTCCATCCTCTGCGCCGAGGGAGGCGCGGCGATCTTCAGGAACTTCCTCGATCGCTGCCGTCCGTGACCGGAGGGGACGCGGTGCCCACGGGGGCGGCCTCGAGGGGGCCGTCCCAGCGGGGCCAGGGGCCCTCGAAGGGCCGCCGGTCCTCACCGTCCTTGGTCCCGAGCAGGCCCCGCGTGATGAAGAGGTAGGCCGGCTTCCCCGTCCGCCGCCAGAGGAGGGCCAGGCCCCGCCGCTTGATCCGGGCGGCCTCGGGGACCCCGATCTCGGCCGGACCGCGACCGTTCATGGTGTATCGCCGCCGGAGCTTCTGCACGTGGCGCAGGTCATCCCCACACCGAGCCTCGAAGCGTCTCCCCGAACGCTGCGGATGAACGCTGGCCAGCTGGAAGTCGATGAGCCGCGGCCGCCCGGAGGTCTCGACGACGACGTTCTGCTCCTTGTGCAGGTCGTTGTGACAGACGCCGGCCGCGTGCAGGTCGCGGACCGCGGATTCGAGCAGGTCGAAGAAGTCGAGCGGCAACCGCTCGGCCTTGTGCAAGGGCGCCCCTGCGACGAACGGGCGCGTGAAGAGCTCCCGCGCCCGGACGCCCGTCATTCGACCGAGGACAGCGCGCTCGTCGTCGCTCAGGGCGGGCGCCGGGTCGATGCGCGGCACGCTCGCGGCCCGACAGGCGGCCATGGCGCGCTGCTCGCGCCGCGCGAGCAGGCGAGCCAGTGGACGCAGCACCATCCAGCCGTCCAGGG
This sequence comes from uncultured Planctomycetaceae bacterium, assembly GCA_964511565.1. Taxonomy (GTDB): domain Bacteria; phylum Planctomycetota; class UBA1135; order UBA1135; genus Saltatorellus. Next base: position 1,496 of record CAZEFP010000018.1, on the reverse strand, counting down.
ACCGGAGTACGAACTCCTGACGGGGCTCATGCTCGCGCTCGAGCGCGACCCGATGAACGGCGCCGAGGGCGTCACGTTTCATCTCCTCCAGGATGCGAACGGGTGTCACGGTGGGTAACCTACCACGCCCATGACCGCGCTCGCTTCCACCCAGGCCGCGTCAAGCTCCCCCGCGGGCGCCGGCGGCGTGGCCGTTCGCGGGCTGGAGCACCGCTTCGGGACGAACCAGGCGCTGCACCGCACGGACCTCGTGATCCCGGCGGGCGGGGTGGTCGGACTGCTCGGCCCCAACGGGAGCGGGAAGAGCACCCTCATGCGGCTGCTCACGGGCCTCGTGCCCCTTCAGCAGGGGGAGATCACCGTGGACGGTGTGCCCATGACAGGGGACGGTCTCCAGATCCGCGAGCGCACCACCTACGCGCCCGGGGAGCTCCACCTGTACAGCGAGATGAAGGGCGGCGAACACCTGCGCTTCCTCCTGCGCGGGCGCCGCGACGGCAGCCTGGATCGGGCACGGTCCATCGCGGCGGAGCTGGGTCTTCCCCTGGACCGCCGGGTGCGCGAGTACAGCCACGGGATGAAGCGCCAGCTCCTGTTCGCCGCGGCCATCGCACCTGACGTCCGGGTGAGGATCCTCGACGAGATCAGCGAGGGCCTCGACCCGGCCAAGCGGAGCCAGGTCCTCGATCTGATCGACGCGGACGCCGCCCGGGGGACGACGATCCTGCTCTCCTCCCACCACCTCGGGGAGGTGGACCGCTCGTGCGAGCGGCTGGTCTTCCTCAACGCCGGCCGAGTCGTCGCGGACGAGAGCTCTGAGGAGGTCCGGCGGCGTGCCGGACGCCTGGTGCGCCTGCGCTTCGCCCCGGGAACCTTGGCGCCAGGACGAGCGGAGGTCCTCGAGGGGCCTGGGGTGGAGTCCGTCGAACAGCTCGAGGACCGGGTCAACGTCATGCTCTCGGACGACGACCCCAGGAGCCTCCTCGGCCGACTGGCTGCCACCGGTGGCCTGCCGGCGCCCATCAGCGTCGAGCACGGCCGGATCTCCCTCTCCGAGCTCTACCGGGCCCTCTACGGCGTGGAGGGCACCTGATGTTCAAGGGCACACGGGGCTACATCACCTACGGGCTCGGCTTCTTCGTCGTGCTGGAGATCATGCTCGTCGCGGCCGTGTACTGGTGGCCGACGTTCGAGGAGAACCTCCCCTCCATCAAGGCCATCGCCGCGCCGATCCAGATGCTGAGCGACCTCGTGGACCAGGTCGACCAGTTCGGCGTCTCGGGGTACATCGTCGGGCAGCACTTCTTCAAGGGCTGCAGCGCCCTCGGGACCGCCGCCGCCGTGCTCTTCGGGGCCAACGCGGTCGCGGGAGAGGCCCACCGGGGCACGATGGAGATCTGGTTGGCTCGCCCGGTCTCCCGGCCGCGCCTCATGACCGAGCGCTGGCTGGGCGGGTTCCTGGTGGTGATCGCCCCGGTCTTCCTGACGAGCGCCAC
>CAZEFP010000017.1:0-16343 GCA_964511565.1 uncultured Planctomycetaceae bacterium | reverse complement strand
TCTGGACAACGCGACCAGCGTCGCCGCCGCGCCGAACGAGAACTACTCGAGGGAGCTGATGGAGCTGCACACCCTGGGGACCGGCGCCGGCTACACCGAGCAGGACGTCCAGGAGGTCGCCCGGTGCCTCACGGGCTGGACCATTTATCCCCCGGGCCACCCGAGCATGGGCGAGTTCGTCTTCAACCCCTCGACCCATGACAGCGGGGCGAAGGTCGTCCTGGGTCAGAGCATCCCCACCGGCGGCGGTCAGCAGGATGGCGAGACCGTCCTCGACCTGCTCGCGTTCCACCCGAGCACCGCCCGGAGGCTCGCCGAGAAGCTCTGCGTGTTCTTCCTCAGCTACGCGCCGCCGAGCGCCACCGTCGACCGCGTGGCCGCGGTCTTCACCTCCACCTCCGGGGACATCGCCGAGACCGTCCGCGCCGTGCTCTCCCGCCAGTCCTTCCGAGAGGGAAGGGTCTGGCAGCAGCTCAAGCTACGGCGGCCCATGCACATGGCCGTGGGCGCTATCCGGAGCGCCGGTGGGACCATGAGCACCTCACCCCAGGGCCTCTACGACCTGGTGGCAGCCACGAAGTTCATGGGGCACGCCCCGTTCGACTGGCCAGCGCCCAACGGGTATCCGGACGCGCTGGGCGCCTGGGGGGCGAACCTGCTGCCGCGCTGGACCTTCGCCACGGCGCTCCTGGACGACGCCATCGCCGGCGCCACGGTTCCCAACGCTGCCCTGCTCGCCATCTTCTCCGGGGTCGCGCCGTCCCGGCGTGCGAGCGCGCTGAGCCGGCACCTCACCGGGGGGAGGATGACCCCCGGGGACGTCGCCGAGGTCCAGGCCTTCATCGACTCCCAGTCCGCCTTCAACGGCGACGTGGCACGCGAGGCCGTGGCGCTCGCGCTCTCCCTCCCCAGCACCCAGTGGATCTGAGCCGAAGCTCATCAAGAGGTACCTGAGATGAAGAACGACCACAGCTGCGAAGAGTACGAACGCCTCTCGAGGCGAGGCTTCCTGGGAGCGAGCGCGGCCGCCGGTGCAGCATCCCTGCTCTTCCCGCGCACGGCCTTCGCACAAGGGGCCCGTGGTGGGCTCCAACGACCGTGCCTCGTGGGGGTCTTCCTCCGCGGGGCGATGGACGGTCTCTCGGTCGTCGTCCCCCACGGCGACGCGAACCTCTATTCCTTGCGGCCGACCCTGGCCGTCCCCGCGCCGGGCGCCGCCAACGGCGCGCTCGACCTGGACGGCTACTTCGGGCTGAACCCCAACGCGTCCGGCCTCCTGTCGCCGTTCCAGTCGGGCGGGCTCGCCTTCGTCCACGCCTGCGGCTCCCCGGATCCGACCCGCAGCCACTTCGACGCCATGCGCTCGATGGAGCTGGGCCAGCCGGACCAGCCGGCGACCACCGTGACCTCTGGCTGGCTCGCCCGTCACCTGCAGGCCGTCAGCCCCGCGGGCAACGGCCCCCTGCGAGCCGTCGCCCTCGACCCGCTCCTGCCGCGGGTCCTCGCCATGGCCCCCGCCACGCTGCCCATCCCTGACCCCGCTGACTTCGCCTTCCCGGGCAACCCGGCCTCGGCTGCCGCGCGGCGCGCGGCGATCGCCAACGCCTACGCGGGGACCATCCCCCCGCTGGCCCCCGCGGCCGCGGCCTCCCTGGACTCCATCGACCTCCTCGAGGCCATCGACTTCGAGGGCTACGTCCCCGCGAACGGTGCGGTCTATCCGGCCAGCCTGTTCGGCACGGTGATGCGCAACACCGCCGCGATGATCAAGGCGGACATCGGGCTCGAGGTCGCCCACCACGACTACGGGGGCTGGGACCACCACGACGACCAGGGTCCGCTCGACGGCAAGCTGGCGGAGATGCTCTCCGACCTCTCCGCCGCACTCGAGGCCTTTCACCTCGACATGCAGGGCATGGAGGACCGCTACGTCCTCTACGCCAAGAGTGAGTTCGGCCGCCGCGCCGCGGAGAACGGCAGCGGCGGGACCGACCACGGCAGCGGCGGCCTCATGATGGTCATGGGCCGCGGCGTCCAGGGTGGCCAGGTCCACGGGGCCTGGCCGACGCTCGCGCCTGCGGCCCTGGACGAGGGCGACCTGCGGGTGGAGACGGACTACCGCGATGTACTGGCCGAGGTCCTGACGGCCGGCATCGGGGGGACCGACCTGGGTCATGTGTTCGAGGGGCACACGCCGACGCCCCTGGGCGTGGTGCTTTGAGCAGCGCGCGAGGCGCCAGCGAAGCGGACAGCAGCGGTCGCCTCGCTCCGCCAGCGCACGGGCGCCAGGGACGCCCGCACCCTGCGGGCAGTCAGAGCGGCGCGTCGATCGCGGCGGCCCCGAGCTGGACCCAGTAGAGGCCCGTGAAGAGGAACCGGGTCGTCGAGAAGTGTCCGCCGCTGGCCGTGAGCGGATCCGCCACCTTGAAGATGGGCTTGAAGCCGATGCTGTGCGCGGCGCCCGGAGGCTGGAAGACCGAGAGGTTCAGGATCGCCCCGGCCACCGGGTTCGAGGGGACCTGAACGATGGTGTTCTCGGTGAGGGAGGGCAGCACCGACAGGCCCTGGCTGCAATCGAGCGCGAGCGCACCGTTGCTTGAGGTGACGGACTGCATCCTCGTCGCGAGCCCGTCCACGGCGAGGATGCCCGGCCCGCCCCGCGCCAGCTTCACGTCGCCCACGTTGGACTGAGCCGGCGCAAAAGAGAGCGACTGATTGCTCAAGACAGCGTCCCCGAGCGTTCGGTGCGTCACCTTCGTGCTGCTCTCGAAACCCGTTGGCTCGTTGCCCGCTTCGAGGTTGAAGCGGTTGTTGTCCAACTCGATGCTCTCGAGCCCGGGGCCGCCCACGATGGCGGTGAAGGGGCTCTGGATCCCCGAGGAGAACTGGTTGTACGCGACGAGCACGTTGAACGCGCCCTCCGGTCCGTCGAGGCGAACGAAGGTGTCCTGGCTCGCGCCTGAGGTGATAGGGATACGGCTGTGGTCGTTGCGCGCCAGCGTCAGATTGGCGACGCGGTCGGCATAGATGTCGTACGGGACGTTTGCCTCGAAGCCGCACCCGGAGATGGCGTTGGCATAGGCGCGATAGTCCGTGTCGCCCGTCATGTAGACGCCACCATGGGAGGTCAGCCCCGTTCCATTGTTGGCGATGATCGAGTTCGTGATCCGCGACAGCTCGGCGGCCGCGTAGACGCCTCCCTGTCCGTTCAACTCGATGTCGAGCTGATCGAGCGTGACGTTGTAGGCCACCGAGCCCGCGCCGGCAGCTCCCATGTAGATGCCGTAGCGGCCGTTCCGAACGATCAGTGACCGCTCGATCGTCCAGGTCTTGGGCAGCCCGAAGTCATTCTGATCGGCCCGCATCACGATGCCGTCCACGGCCTGGTCACTGATCAGGCAGTCCGAGATCCGACCGTTCCAAACATCCTCGACCTCGATGCCACACTGGCCCCGCCCGGAGCGGCTGGTCACCTCGAGCCCTTCGACCGTCAGGAACCACGCCTGCTGTGCGATCGGACTCCGCGTGCCGAAGTAGAGCGCGGCCCCGCCCGCGACCCGGTTCTCGATGACCGTACGCCCCGGCCCGTCTCCGCGCACCTTGAGCGCCCTTGCGTTGAATTCGGTGTCGACGAAGACGGCCTCGACCGTCGAGTCGAACGTGTAGGAGCCTGCGGGGAGGAACACCTCGGCGCCGCACCCGAGGGCGGCATCCACGGCGGCCTGCACGCTGTCGGAGTCGTTGCCCCCCCACCACTGCGGGAGGACCTGGCGGGTGCTCCCCGGCGCCAGGGACACCTTGCCCACTCCGAAGAAGACCTGCGCCTGAGTCGCATCGAACGACCCGGCAATCTCCAAACGATGCCCCGCGAGATCGATCGAGGAGGCGCCCTCGTGCACAAGCGCGATGTTCGACGGGACCTTCAGGGCCCCGCGCAACACGTCGTCCACGTCCACTCGGATCACGGCCCGCGTCTCGCGACCGAGGACCCTGAGCGCCTCGTCCAGCCGGCCTCGCCCGTTGTCCCGGAACTCACTGAGCACGTGGACCCCGCTAGCGTCCTGGGCCGTGCTGGACGGGGGGCTCCCCCAGATGGAGAGCGCCGCTCCAGCGAGGGTCAACGTGGCCGCGATTCGAACGATGGTGCTGCTCATGGTGCTGTTCATCTCGCGGAGTACCCGCTCGGTCACTCACGCTCGCACTGGGTACGTACGCGAGATGGCCACGAACCAGAGTACCCACTGAGTCCGCGGGCGCATCCGCGACCCACCACACACCCCTCTCCGGGCGCCTTCAGTCGCCGTCAGCCGAACCGAGGACCTCAGCGAGCTCCGCCAGCGCCCAGCCGTAGTGCTCGGCGGCGAGCCCGTGCCCCTGCTCCTCGTAGATGCGGAAGTCTCGCTCTCCCTTCACCCGGTTGAAGGTGCCGAAGCTCGTCTCCGGCGCACAGATCCGGTCCTGCAGGCCCACTCCCATCAGGGTCCGACACGTGATCCGGTCCGCGAGGTTCATGGTGTCGAAGTAGCTCAGGGTCTCGAGCGCCCTGGCCCTCGAGCGACCTGGGTCCGCCGCGAGCCACGCCGCGAGGTCCTTCACGTCCTGGTCGATGAGGAGCGTCATGAGCCCCCGCCAGTGGCACAGCCACGGGATGTCTGCGAGGCAGATGTCCACCCGCGGGTCCAGCGCCGCTGTGGCGAAGGCGAGGCCGCCCCCCTGGCTCGCGCCCCAGACTGCCAACCGATCCTGGTCCACGTCGTCGCGTGAGCAGAGGTAGTCCATGGCCCGCACGCAGTCCATGTAGGCGCCGCGGTAGAAGTAGTCGTCCTTGTCCTCGAGGCCGCGGAGCCAGTAGTCGACGGGCTCCGCGGGGACGTCCTGGACGCTGTCACCGTGGGCGCGGATGTTGAACGAGAAGACGACGCGGTTCCCCACGGCGTCGATGGGGTGCATGTTCTCCGTGTAGCCGGGGACCCGCAGGACCGCGGCGTGGGGCCCCTCCGTCCTTGGGACCTGGAGCCAGCCCCGCACGCGGACGCCGCCGAGGCTCCGGAGCGTGACCTCGCTCAGCGTGAAGTCGTCGTCCGGCTTGCCTGAAACCTCTCTGAGCTCGACCTCTGGCTCCACCCCGGCGAGCTCCTCGAGGGTCCGCTCCCAGAACGCCTCGAAGTCGGACGGGCGGCTCAGCTCGTACTGGATCCCAGCAGGCTCGCATCCCACCCGCCTCAAACGCACATGGGGTCGTCCATCGCCGTCCGCGAGCACGCTCACCCCCACGTCTGCGAACCCTGGGCCCGCCATCTCGAGGGGGAGCCTCGCCGTGGCGACCTCTCCGGCCGAGACCTCGAGCACCTCCGGCGCCGGGAGCTCGGGCATGACCGAGAGCGACTCCACCTCCCACCCGACCGCGACCCGCATGGCCGTGTCCGCCCGGTTCTCGAGGGTCGCGGTGAAGAGGACCGTCTCCCCCGCTGCACACAGCCCTTCCTCGGCGTCCGCCGAGAGGGTCACCCACAGCCGCTCGGAGAGGTTCGAGTCGAGGTCGACTGGGCCCTCCGACGGTGAGCCTGCCTGGCAGCCGAGGAGGAGGAGCGCGGGCACGAGGATGGTCGGTACGGTCATGGGCGCCACCGTAACGGGAGCGCGCCGTCCCAGGGACCGTCTCCGGTGAGCGGGAGTGCGGACCCCTTCGGTGCGGCCGCTCCGAGGATCCGAAGCCCACTGCGGGAAATCCTCAGCTCGCACCGCGACAGCGCGGTTCCTAGCGTCTGTCGCATGACTGCTCTTTCCAATGCCACCAACCTGATCCCCTCGGCCTCCGCTCGGCCCGCCCTCCTTGGCCTCTTCTCCCTGCTCGCAGCGAGCTGCAACATGGAGAGCTCCATGATGCGCCCGGTGCAGTTGCACGCGGCGGGGGCGGCGGACCTCGTGGACGAGCAGGTGCAGATGGAGATCCTCGTGGAGGACATCCAGCTCGGTGAGGGGCCGATCTGGTTCCCCGACGAGCAGCGCTTCGTGTTCGCGGACGTGCTCGGCAACAGGCTGTACTCGTGGACCGAGGCGGACGGCACGAGCGTGTACCTCGACCCCAGCGGCGCGACGGGACACGCGCCGGTCTACGAGGACGGTGTGCTCGGCGCCAACGGGCTCGCCCTTGGGCCCGACGGGGAGCTGATCGTGTGCCAGCACGGGGACCGCCGCATCGCGACCCTGACTCGCACGGACGGGACGCCGGGCCCCTTCTCCACGGTGGTCGACCGGCACCAGGGCAAGCGCCTCAACAGCCCAAACGACCTCACGGTCGCGCCGGACGGCGACATCTACTTCACCGATCCTCCGTACGGCTTCCTGAACCTGGCGGAGAGCGACCCGAGCGTGGCGCGCATGGTGTTCGAGGACGAGCTACGCGAGCTCCCCTTCTGTGGGATCTACCGTCACGACGCCCAGACGGGCTGGACGACGCTCCTCAACGACAGCATGGACCTCCCCAACGGGGTCGGGCTCTCCCTGGAAGGCAAGTGGCTCTACGTGAACAGCTCCGACATGGCCGACCCGGAGATGATGCGCTTCTCCACTGCAGATGGTACGGGCGGCCTGTTCTACAAGGGCCCCTTCGACGAGGACGACGCCGGCTGGTTCGACGGCATGAAGGTGCACTCCAGCGGGAACATCTTCACCACGGGCCCCGGCGGCATTCTGGTGATCTCACCCGAGGGCGAGAAGCTCGCCACGATCGCCATTCCTGATCCCGCCACCAACTGCTGCTTCGACGAGGACGAGGAGTACCTCTACATCACCACGTTCGCGTACGCCGCGCGCCTGAAGCTCAAGCGCTGAGGCCGCGAAGGCGGAGAGCCCTTTCGGGAATACCGCCGCGGTTCACGCCAGCGCTCGACCTCGCCGGAGCATCGGCTCCAGCGCGATACCCCAGAGCAGGCTGTTCACGATGAGCAGCCCCCACGCGAGGGCGTCCGGCATGCCCCGACCGGTGAACACCGCGTCCTGGAGCCAGAGCCCGACCTGCCAGAGCGGGAGGCCGAGGACCCAGAAGAACGGGCTGGCGACCTGGCTCACCAGCCCAGGGGGCTCGTCGTCCACCGCCGAGAAGTCGAGGGAGAGGAAGAAGAGCAGCATCCACAGGAGGAGGTGGAGCGCCCCCAGGAGCGCGACCCACCGCCATGAGCGGCCGGACCTCGCCGCCTCGGTGGTCACTGGGCCGTCCTCCGCTCCACCGGGAAGAGCCGGCGCTCGGCCTCCGAACCGCCGTCCCAGAGGACCCAGGTGGCGTCCACCCGGTCCTCTCCGAGGAACTCCACGACGTGCTGGTGCATGTGCGTCTCCTCCGGCGAGCCCAGGTTCGAGGCCCCGGCGAAGTCGAACTCGATCAACGCCTCGTCGCCGCCGGTGGCGACCATCGAGGGCTGGTTCCCGAGGGCGCAGTAGTGCGTGAGCATGAGCCGGTCCCCGTCCATGAAGTACATCGTGACCATCTCCTTCTCCATGCCGGGGAAGAGACGCTCGACCACGGCGGACCCGTTGGCGGCCAGCTCGTAGATCATGACCGGTCCATCCCCGGCCTCCTCGTCCGTTCGATACCACTCGCCAACCAGGGTGGCCATCTGGTCGAAGTGGGGAGCGCCGTCGATCGGCGCGATCGCATCCTCTGTGGAGGCACAGGAAGCGAGGCAGGCGGCCAGGACGGCGGTCAGGCGCAAGAGCATGGACGGATCCGAGTAAGGGGCACCTCTGCGAGAGGCAGATCTGGTGGCAAGCGAGGCGCTGATCGAAACAGAAACAACGGCCTCCATCGCCGGACTTCCGCGGGTTTCCGAGGTGGGTCGGGTTCCGTCTCCAAACGGAGACCATGCCCGCGCCCAGCCCCCCGGGACTCCTGTCCACCCGGCAGGAGCCGGCTGGTCCCCGCACCCGAACGGCCGACGGAGGGCGCTGCCGCCGGGGCCCCGCAACAAAACCTGGCAGATATGGCCACCAACGCCTCGGTGGCCCCGTACACCCAGGGCTCTCTCCATCACCATGAAGCTCCTCACTCGCCTGGCCAGGACCTACCTGGCGCTCTCCCTGGTCGTCCTCGCGCTCACCGCTTCAGGATGTCATCCCTGGGGCATGCGACTCCTCTCGCTCGAGGTTCGAAAGGGCGGAGAGGTCGTGTACGTGAGCGCCTTCGACGTCAGGGACGACAAGGGGACCGCGGCGATCTGGGACGAGGCCGGGGAGAACCTCTGGACCGATGGGCTCACCGTCCCGGACGCTTTCACGTTCCCCGAGAGCACCCGCGCCCACCTCGACGGCGAGGTCAACCTCCGGATCACCCACGGCGACATGACCCTGAGCGAGGTCTCGCTGAAGGGCCTCGATCTGATCCGCAGCGACGACGGCAACACCGACTGGCGGCTGCCGCGCGAGGAGATCCTGCGGGCCAAGGCGGCCGCAGGGCTCTGAGCCTTCAGACCATGAGGATCTCGGCGCCGACACCGGCCACCGAAGGATCCTTCAGCCAGACGAGCGCGCACGAGACGTCCGAGGACTGCAGGTCGAAGAGCGCTGCGACCGCCGACCGGTACGCCTCCATCTGCTCCCGATGGGCCGAGCGAACCTCGTCCGCCGAGGCGACGGCGTCGGTCTTGTAGTCAATCACCTGGGCGCTCCGTACCCGTCCCCCATCCCGGCACAGCACGAGCCGGTCGATGTACCGGCGCCAGCGGAGCGAGGCTCCATCCTCGCCCTTCACCTGGACCTCGAACGAGCGCTCATTGTGGACCGTGACGTCGCCCGCTGGGCGGGTCAGCAGCTGGACCAACGCGTCCGTACCCATGGCCTCGCGGAACCTCGCGAGGGCCCCCTCCACGAGCTCCTCCTCCTCGTCGCCAGCGCGGGCGAGGATCGCCCGGAGGCTCGCCTCGTCGACGGCCGCTCCTTCCAACCACTCGACCTCCTCGAACAGGGCGTGCACGAGCGTGCCGAAGCGCGCGCCGCGGCCGCTCGCCCCCGAGAGCAGCGAGGCCACCGACTCCGGTGAGTGTCCCTGGGAGCTCGGGGCGCGGACGGCGGTCTCCGCCGGCGCAGGATCCAGCCGCAGCCGGTGCTCGACCACAGGCCCCTTGCCGTCCCCCTCGTGCACGGGGGACCAGGCGTCCGTGGAATCGGCGTGGGACCAGACCTCCTCGTGGTCCCCGTCGAGGGTGAGCTCACCGACGATCTGACCACCGAAGGCCTCCGCGACGAGGGCGCCGTGGCTCTGGCTGGGCGACTTCTTGCCCGGCGCGGAGACGATCAGGTCGATGGAGTGCACGGCCCGGGTCAGCGCCACATAGAGCCCGGAGAGCTCGTCCACCATCTGGCGCTCCTTCTCGCCCTCGTACATGGCCTCCAGCTCGTGGTGCTGCGCGGCGACGTCCGCCCGGGGCGCCATGGTCGCCACCCGCGGAGGCGCCACCTCGGACTCGGCCTCGAGGAGCACGCCCTTGGGCGTCAGCTGCCAGAGCCGCCCCAGCTCGGGGAGCACGACCGCGTCGAACTCGAGCCCCTTGGAGGCGTGGATGGTCATGACCTTGACCCGCGCCTGGGACGGGTCGGAGACCTTCTTCGCGCGGACCTCGTCGGCGAAGTCCGCCGGACGCAGCCCAGGGTTCGCGTCGTGCACCTCGGCGAGGTCCACGAGCTGCTCGAGGCGGCGCAGGTCCCAGGCGGAGGCCTGCTCGGTGAGCCGAACCATGCGGCGCTGGAGGAAGGGCCCGTAACCCGCGTGCAGGAGCTCCTCGCGCAGCGCCGCGGAGACCTCCGAGGCCCGCTGCTTCGCCTCGGCGCTCCCCGCCTCCCCGGGGAGCAGCCCGAGCTCCGGACCGAAGGGGGAGCGCGCCACCTGGAGCGCCGCGATCCCGTCACCGGGGTGGTCTGCGAGCTGGAGGAGCCCGAGCAGCCAGGTCACCAGGAGGGAGTCCGTGAGCGGATTCCCCCCCTCGTCGCTGGCCTCGATGCCGATCTTCCCGAGGCGGAAGCGGAGGGTCGGGACGAGCTTGGCGGTCCGCACCAGGATCGCGATGGAGGCGTCGGGGTGGCGCTCGTGCAGCACGCGGACGCGCTCGACCGCGAGGTCCACCGCGGGGTCCATCTTCACCTCTCCGCGGTCCTTCTCGTGGGCGCGCACCTGCCAGACGTGGGCCTCACCCGGGAGGTCCTTCTTCGCCTCGTGGGGCCCGAAGTTCTCGCTCCAACGCGTCGCCGCCTGCCGGACCGCCGAGCGCTTCTCTCCTGCCAGGGCCGTGCGGTCCGCCAGCCCCTCGAAGACCTGGTTCACCACGTCGAGGATCACCTTCGAGGAGCGGTAGTTCTTCACCATCTCCTCCCTCTCGAGGCCGGGATGCCGCTCGTGCATCCTCGAGAGGAGGCGCGGCTCCCCCCCACGCCACCCGTAGATGGACTGCTTGACGTCGCCCACGCAGAAGAAGCTCGACTCCTCGCTGCCGTCCGCGAGGACCTCCTCGGCGAGGGGCAGGAGCAGCCGCCACTGCTGAGCCGACGTGTCCTGGAACTCGTCCAGGAGGAGGTGCGAGAGCTTGGCGTCCATGCGGAAGCCCAGCGCCTGCCGCCAGGCCTCGGGCTTCTCCCTCGCGGGCCCACGCTCGAGCGCCCGCGAGAAGTCCTGGAAGCGGTAGATCCCCCACTCGGCGCGCAGGCCATCCTCGGCCGAGGCGTACTTGGTCAGGAACGAGCCCATGGCCTCGTTCCGCGCGAGGAGCTCCTTGATCGCGTCCTCTCCTGCACGCCGGGCGAGGACGCTGATCGCTCCTGCGATGTCCTCTGGGATCATGACCCCCGAGTACTTCTCCTCACCCAGGACCACCTTCTTGACCAACCCATTGCCGAAGAAGGCAGCGTCGATGGGATCGCTCGCGTCACCGACGAGCTCGCGCAGGCCGCCGATCGCGTCAGCGAAGCGCTTGTGCGGCGTCCCCTTGCCCGTGACCGGCACGTCGCACTGGTGCAGACAGCGCACCTGGGCCTCGACCTCCGCAGGGTCCACCCCCTTGAGGGGTTCGAGGTTCCCCCAGGCCTCCGGCCCGGCCTGGGCAGCGGCGTTCTCCGCCTCCGACACCGCCTCGAGCAGCGCCGACTGCGCCTTGCGGGACGCGCCCCCGCGCACCAGCGCCCGCAGGAGTTCGAGGCGTTCGCCGTCCTCCAGTCCGTCCAGGACCCGCGCCACGGTCTCGGCGGCGAGGCCGACCTCCTGCACCTCCGTCCCGATGGCGAAGTCGGGGGAGAGCTCGAGCTCCATGGCGAAGAGCTGGGAGAGGCTGATGAAGAAGGCGTCGAGGGTCTGGACCCGGAAGCGCTCGATGCGCCGGACCAGTCGCGCGAGGGTTTCCGCGCACTCCCCGGCGGAGAGGCTGTCCCGATAGGGCTCCACGGCCTGGGCGGCCTCCAGGAGGTAGTCGCGCGCCTCCTCGCCGGCCGCGTCGTCCTCCGCCCCCTCGCGGAGACGCTTGAGCACCCGGTCGAGGATCTCCCCCGCCGCCTTGCGGGTGAAGGTTGCCGCGAGCACCTGCTTGGGCTCCACGCCGGCGACCAGGAGCCCGGCGAAGTGGTTGGCCAGCCGGAACGTCTTGCCCGTCCCCGCCGACGCCAGCAGCAGCTGACGTCGCTTCCTGATGGAGTCGTCCTCCCCGAACAGTTCGGTCTGACTCATGACCGCTCCTCCTCATCGTCCGCGACAGGGTCGGGCTCTCGCACCAGGCCGACTCCGAGGAGCTCCCGCTCGATGGGGAGCATGAACTCGGTCTTGACGCGACCGGGGTCGTGGACGTCGCCCGCCCGGACGCGCCGGACCACCGTGCGTGCACACTCCAGGGCGTCCTGGATGTCCTCTGGCCCCCAGGTGACCTTGCCGGCCACGAGCTTGAGCTCCACGCGCGTCCCGTCGCCAGGCAGGTTGACGTAGCCGAGCCCGGGAACGACGCCCTTGCCGACGAGCGGCTCGACCATGTGGGCGTAGAGCGGCAGCTGGAGGTCCTTCCACTCCCCGTTCTTCTTGCGGTGCACCTTGGCCGGGTCGTTGCTCTTGTGGCTGGTCTTGTAGTCCAGCACGCGCCAGAACCCGGTCTTCGAGTGCTGCTCGATGCGGTCGATCTTGCCGCGGATCCACGCCGGCTCCTCGCCGGCCCCCATGTCGAGCCGGGCGCACCCCTCGCGCCCGATGGAGGGGTCGCCCTCCGGGCTCCACTCCGCGTGGCGGATCCGCCACCCGTCGCGCACCTCGCCCACGTGCCAGAGGGCGAAGCTCTTGAGGCGGAGCCGCAGCTGGCCGAGCTGGATCTGAACCGCCGGCATGACGGCCCTCGGGAACCTCATGGCCGCCCGCCGGTCGAGTCGATCGAGGAGGTACCCCTCGACGTCCTTGACGCTGGTGGACTCCCGCAGCGCCTCGTTCGTGCCGAGGTCCTCGAGCACGTCGTGGGCGAGGGTGCCGAACCGCAGCGCGTCGAGCTCACCCGCGCGGTCGTCCACCGCCTCCAGGCGAAGGACGCGCTGGACGTAGTAGAGGAGCGGCGAGTCCAGGAAGCTCTTGAACGAGGTCACCGCGAAGCGGTCCTGGGGCCGCGGGTCCGCGATCACCGGAGGGAGCTCCGCGGACACGTCCCGGTCGCTCGCCTCCACCGGCGCGAAGCCCACGGGCTCGAGGGCGTGATCCACCCGCGCGGCCACGTCCCCGCTCCCCGCCCTGAAGGCCAGCCGGCTCGGGAACAGCGGGTCCCCGTCCCGGGTGACCCTGCCGCTGATGAGGTGCAGGGATCGCTTCGAGTGGAGGAGCGCGATCGTGGTGTACACATCCCGCGCGGTGCGCCGCGCGTCGTCCTCGAGCCCGAGGAGCGTGCGGATCGAGTCCGGGAGGAAGGGATCTCGCGTGGAGGGCTCGGGAACCTTGGTCTCGTTGAAGCCCGTCACCACGAGGTGCGGCGCCCCGTCGAGGAGCAGCTCCAGCCAGCCGAGCAGCTCGACCACGGGCTGGCCCTCTTCCCCCACCGGGTCAGGGACCGCGGCCCCCCCGGCGGTCCAGTGGACGAGGCGCAGCGCGTCGGCCGGCGTCATCTTCCCGGCCACCGCCGCGGGCGTCCGCTCGAGCTCATCCATGACCGCCCCGAGGCGTCGTAGCGAGACCTCCACATGGCGAGACGGCTCGCTGGACCGGGGCGGCTCGAGCATCGGGTGGTCCCCGTAGACGAGCATCAGGAGCTCTCGGAGCCGGCGCACGTGAGCGGCGAGCGAGGCCGCGGCGTCCGTGAAGAGCGTCCCACCCAGCTCCTCGACCGCGCCCAGCAAGGGCCGGATGTCCTCCCTCCCCCTCAGCTGTCCGGGGAGGTCCAGGGCGCCTCCCTCCGGGCTGGGGTCCAGCGTCCGGGGCAGGTGCTCCGGTCGGTACCGGTCCAGGCGCGCGACCGGGTCGTGCCCCAGGCGCCCCGCGAGCCAGCGGGCGAGGTCCGCGTGGCGGACGAGGGACGCGGCGTTCTCCGCCGTGCGCGCCCGCGCGAAGGCCTCGAGCGCCGCAACCAGGCGCATCGGGGCGGTGAGCCCGAGGGGCGTCCCCGCGGCGCTCCTGGCGTGGATGTCCGCGGCGCCGAACCGCCTCACGAGCAGGGGCGCCACCTCCCAATCGGGGACCCCGACCGCCAGCTCACCGGCGTGGGCGGGCCCAGCCTCGGCGGCCAGGGACAGCGCGAGGCGCGCCTGGTCATCGGGGGTGCCGACCACGTGCCACTGATCGAGCGGAAGGTCGACCTCAGCCTCCTCCCACCTCGACGTCACCAGGGCGCCGAGGTCATCAAAGCCCTCTGCGGCGACCTCCGGCGCGAAGACCAGGACGCGGGGCGCCTCTTCAAGGGCGCGCAGCGCGTCGCGGAGCAGGCGGTTCATCTCGAGGACGCCCACGAGCACCACCCGAGCCCCGCGCTCCACCCGCCCTGATTCGAGGGCCTGGAGGCGACCCTCGTGGGGGTCGGAGAGCTTGAGCTTGCTCATCTTCGCGCGCCAGGCGCCCTGGATCTCCGCCAGCGCCTCCCAGCGCCGGAGCTCGCCCACGGGGCACCCCGAGTGGGTCTCGAGCCGCTTCGAGACGGACGCGAAGTCATGGCCCCACTGGGCGAGCTCCCCGTGGAGCACGCGGAGCTCCTCGGCCACCCGCCACCACGCTGCGCGATCGCTCCGTGCGGGTGGCCGCGAGAGGATCCTCAGGAGCATCTCGGGCCGAACGCCCACGAGCGCGGCCTCCCAGGCCAGCGTCCGCGTCGTCCGGTCAGCCGTCGCGTGCTCCAGCGGAAGGAGCGCATCCGCCAGCGCACCCGGCGTGGTGATCGTTGGCGCGAAGTAGCCGGCCCAACCCCGACTGGAGGCGCAGGCCCGCAGCTCCTTGGCCAACCGGCGCCCTGCGCGAGCACCGGGGACCGCGATCAGCAGCTCGCCCAGGTCCTCGGGTCCCGCCGCCCCCTCGACGATCCTCTCAGCGGCCCGCGCCAGGAGCGGTCCGTCGTACCCCAGGAACTCGGGGGAGGCGCTGGCAGCGGGGTGACCTAGGGGTTTCGACGGCATGATCCGCCGAGGCTACCGAGTCCGACTCAGAGCTTCGAGAGCCAGTCCAGGAACTGCCCCTCGAGGTCCTGCTTGGAGGGTTCCTTGGCGCTCAACGGCTTGCCGTACTGCTCCTCGAAGGTGGCCTCCAGGGAGTCGGCCCCGCTCTCCGCCTGGGCCAGCTGCGTGAGGTAGGCGGCGAAGGCCGCCTCCGAGCTCTTCTTCGAGCGCTGCCCCTTGGTTCGCAGCCAGTAGATGAACCCGGTCCGGTACGAACGGTAGAACTCGAGGCTGTCGCCCCAGAAGTCGTCGGGCACCGGCGGCGCATCGGCCGCGGGGGTCCCGAGGAAAGGAGCCTTGACGACCATGCGCTTGGCCTCGCGGTCATCCATCAGCTCGAAGGACCCGTTCTTCTCGTGCTTCTTCCTGGCCTCGCTCGCGCCGGCGGCCTGGGCCGACTGGAGGGCCACGAGGAAGTGGTCCTTGCCGTGCTCCGAGCGCCAGCGGCTGTCGGCGAGGTTCGGGGGCAGGATGCCCCCCTCCGAGAGGCCGCCAGGGACGAAGATCTCCCGGGCCTGGGTCCGCCGCGCGCGCAGGTCCCCGTCCACTCGCGTGTTGCACTCCCCGTAGATCTCGACGACGAGGTTGACCGACAGGGCGCCCGCCAGGGACGGCGGGATCTTGTCGCCGAACAGGTTGTCGATCATCGCGTTGCCGGCGAGCTGGGAGATCTGCTGCTGCATCCCGGTGGGCGTCCGGGAGGTCATGCTGATCCCCGCGAAGGCTCCGCCGGTGGTGCTCCCGAGGCTCGCGAACTCCAGGGCCACGACCGAGATGTCGTTGAAGTAGGTGTTCGTCCAGGTCGCGACGTCGTTGGTCCAGTAGACGCCCTGGTTGGGCGGGCTGATCGCGCCGAAGGTGCTCAGGAGCTCGAGGAAGTCCCTCCGCCCCGGGGCCACCAGGAACGTATCGACGTACTCGTCCTCTCGGTCGAGCCCGAGGGCGGTCCCCCGGGCCATGTACCGGCCGAACCGCTCCTGGGCCTCGAGGGCCTTCTTGCTCGCCCCGAGCAAGGCCATCACGTCCCCGGTCTGCTTGGGGTCCAGCTTGTTGATGGCGTTCCCGCGGAGCTTCTTGAAGTAGCTCCGCAGCGTCTTCAGATCCTTCTCGGCCTCCTTGATGCCGGGGGCCTTGGGGCCGAGCCACTCGAGGAACTGCGCCTGGACCTCGAGCAGGGCACCGGCGAGCAGCGCGAAGTTGTCGCCGTTGGTACGGCTCAGGGCGGCGTAGGAGCTCAGCCCGAGGTCGAACACCCCGACGCGCATCGTGAAGAACGAGCGCTCCAGCAGCTGCTCCACCGAGACCTGGCTCGCTCCCTCTGGATCAAACCCCGAACGGTTGAGGAAGTCGGCGGCGAGCGCCTGATGGTTGATGTTGACCTGCGGGGAGCCAATGGACTGCGCCGCAGCCGTGTTCAACGAGCTGAAGAGGGCCCCTGCGGCGAGGAAGCAGGAGACGAGGGTCTTGCGAGTCGGGTAGAGCATGGGAATGGCAGGGAGGGTACGCGGCGAAGAACGCTCTGTAGGCAGAAGAGCGGCCCGGGCGTGTAACGAGCGGGCAAAGCGTGGCAGGCGGACGTGTGTACGCCGCAAACGGTCACTTATTCGCGTCCACCACAAGGCCGTTCGCCACGTCCACGTCCGTGACCAGAACGGGCATCTGCTCACCGTCCACGAAGACGGTCAGGCTTGAGAGCCTCATCTGCGATC
>CAZEFP010000016.1:0-17253 GCA_964511565.1 uncultured Planctomycetaceae bacterium | reverse complement strand
ATCTACAACATCGGCGAGCTCCTGGCCAAGAAGGACGAGTGGACCGCCGCCGCCGCCGAGTTCGATCGGCTCGTGGAGGTCCCGCGCACGCAGCGCGCGTTCCAGTCGATGTATCAGGCGGCCAAGGCGCGGTCGAGCGGGGGCTTCGAGCTCGAACGCGCCCTCTCGGACCTCGAGGAGTACGAGGCCGCGCGGCCCCTCGGCGACCTGATGCCGAGCCTCGCGCGTGTCGCGTACCACAGGGGCAACGTGCTGGCCAAGCTCGGCCGTCCCGAGGAGGCAAGGGCGGCGTACGAGCGCTCCCTGGAGCTCGACCCCGACCGCGAGCGGGTCCAGCAGGCGCTGGAGGCGCTGGGGACCGGTGACTGAGCCTGCGAACCCAGGGGCCGTCGCGGTGGGCATCGACGGGGGCGGTACCAGCACGCGCGTGCTGCTGGTGGACGCCGCGGGTCGTCGGCTGGGCGAGGGGCAGAGCGGGAGCGGGAACCTGCACGACGTGGGGGAGTCGCAGCTCGCGGCCCACGTCGAGGAGGCGTGGCGCGGCGCGTGGGCTGCGGCGGGACTCGAGCCGCGCGCCGCGGCGTCCGTCTTCTGCGCCATGGCGAGCGTCGGCACTCCCCGGAATCGGGAGACGGTCCGCGAGCTCGTTTCGAGGGTCGGGGTCGGCGCGCCTGGCGCCGTCGAGGTGGACATCGACCTGGTGGGCGCGCTGGCCGGCGGGCTGGGCGGCGGCGACGGGATCGTGCTCATCGCGGGCACCGGGAGCTCCTGCTTCGGACGGGACGCGTCCGGGAGCACGTTCCAATCGGGCGGCTGGGGGAGCCTGCTCGATGACGTGGGGAGCGCCACCTGGCTGGGCACCGGGGCCATGATCGCGGCGATCCGCGCCTTCGACGGCCGCGGCCCCGCGACCTCCCTCGAGGAGAGCGTGATGGAGACCCTCGGCCTCGGACACATGCGCGAGCTGCTCCCGGTCATCGACAGCGGGGCCGGCGTACGTGCGCGCCGGGCAGGGCTCGCGCGCCTCGTGACAGAGGCCGCCGGGGCGGGGGACGAGGTGGCCCAGGGGCTCCTCGCGGCGGGCGCCGCCGCCCTCGCCGAGTGCGTCGAGGCGGTCCACGGGAGGCTGAACTTCGGGGGCCAAGCCGTGGAGGTCGCGCTCACGGGAGGGCTCGGTGAGAACGTGCCCGCCTACAGGGAGCTCGTGCACGGGGCCGTGGAGCGCCGGATCCCCGGGACCCGGTGCATCATGGCGAGGGCGTCCAATCTCGTGGGGGCAGCGCTCGAGGCTCTCCAGCGCCTCCCGGGGGGGGCCGAGCCGGCGGCCCGTGGGAGGCTCCTCGGGGTCGACGGCCCCCTCAATGGAGCCTGACAGGTGCGTCAGATCGGCCCTCGGACCCCCGAGGGGACCGATTCCCGGCTATCCTGTCGCGACTGCGTCCAGCCCTGTTCCGGTCCCGTGACGCCCCCTCCGAGTGAGCGGGCGTGGGGGGACCTGGAGACCCGGCGGCGCGGGATGGCACAGCCTTTGCCACTGGCTCGGCCACCCGTCCCCGCCCCGGAACCCACCCATGCGACTCCGCCTCCAAGCTCCCAGCGCCCTGATCCTCGCCGTCGCGGTGATCTCCTGCCAGGCAGGGGATGGCGGCGTGCGGGTTGAGTCTGCGGGGGCCACGACCACCCAGGTCGCGCCGCCGCTCCCGCTGGTGGGCAGCGCCTGGGATGCCGCCGGGGAGTTCGCGCTCCCGGAGGTGCCGCCGGGGAACTACCCCGGCCTGCACAACGTCTATCGGTTCAGCGACCGGATCATCACGGGCAGCGAGCCGGTGGACCGCGAGGCGCTGGCCCAGCTCGAGGCGTGGGGCGTGAAGACCATCCTCTCGGTGGACGGTAAGGCGCCGGACGTCGAGGGGGCGGAGCAGCTCGGGCTGCGATACGTGCACGTGCCGATCCAGTACAAGGGGATCACCGAGGACCAGGTGCTCCAGATCGCCAAGGCCTTCCGTGAGCTGGAGGCGCCCTTCTATGTGCACTGCTTCCACGGGCGCCACCGCGGCCCCGCCGCCGCGGCGATCGGTTCGGTGGCCCTCGACGGGCTGAACCGTGACCGCGCCATCGCGGAGATGCGCCACTGGTGCACCACCGCGAAGAAGTACGAGGGGCTGTACCTCACGGTGGCCACGGCGGAGTTCCCCACGGCCAAGGAGACCGCCGCCTACGACTTCGACTTCGCTTCGGCCCAGCGCCCCTCGGGCCTGCGCGAGGCGATGATCACCCTCACCCGCTCCTGGGACGAGGTGAAGCTGATCCGCAGGAACGGCTGGGAGCCGAGCACGGATCACCCGGACATCGACCCGCTGCGGTCGGCGACCACGGTCCTGCAGCACCTCGACGCCTGCGCCGAGATGGACGAGGCCGCGACCTTCGCCGACGACTTCCGCGCCTGGCTGACGGACAGCCGCGAGGGGACCGGCCAGATCGTCGAGCTGCTGACCGACTGCCGCGCCGAGCCGGGGACCGATCGCTCGGCCGAGCTCGAGCTGGCGTACGAGGCGGTCGCCGAGAGCTGCCTCGAGTGCCACTCGGTCTATCGCAACCGCTGATCGCGGCCCCTGCGTGGTAGCCTCTCGCGAGGCCGGTCAGGCGAGAGGGTCCTCCAGGACCGCTCGCAGCCCCTGCCCCCCGAAGGATGACGTGGATGGAGGCAATCGGCTGGCTGGGTAACGGCTGTTTCTTCTCCAGGTTCCTCGTCCAGTGGCTGCTGTCCGAGCGCGCCGGCAAGAGCGTCGCGCCGCGGGCGTTCTGGTGGCTCTCCGTGGGCGGCGCGGTGCTGCTCGGCGGCTACGCGGTCCACCTGGCCGACCTCCCGCTGAGCCTGGGCTACGGGCTCACGCTCATCATCTACCTGCGGAACGTGTCCATCGCCTACCTCGGGCCCAAGGCCGGACGCCTGAGCCGCCGCCCGGCCCTCGTGCTCGCTGGCCTCAGCGGCCTCGGGTTCCTCGCCCTGGCCCTCGAGCGGGCTGCCTCCGGTTCGGCGGACGCCCTCTGGGCGGCGGTGGCGTTCCTCGGGCAGTCGCTGTTCGGCTCGCGCTTCGTGGTGCAGTGGTATGCCAGCGAGCAATCAGGGGACGCTCACTTCCCGGCCTCCTTCTGGTGGCTGAGCCTCTCCGGCAACCTGCTCCTGCTGGCGTACGTCTTCGAGCTGGGGGATCCGATCTTCATCGCGGGCTTCCTCCCCGGCCCGCTGGTCCAGGCGCGAAACCTCTGGCTGCTGCGCCGCTCCGGCGGCTGAGCGGGCCGCGCTCGACGGCGCGGAGCCGCCGCCGCGGCTCAGAGGAGGAACGCCCTCACGGCGACGCCCGCCAACAGCACCGGGAAGACCCAGCGCGCGTGGAAGTCCACGCGCTCCGCTGACGAGACGCGCTCTCGGTAGATGAGCCGGGCGGTGATGATCACCTCGATGAGCGCGAAGAACGCGAGGATGAAGGCGCCGTTCAGGAAGGCGTCGAGGCGTGTGCTGTAGGACAGCGGCGGGACCTGGTTCGCGAGGGCGAAGCGGTAGGCGATCACCGTCAGGATCGACGTGGCGCTGAAGCCGAACTGCACGGCGATCTGCGCGGGCGGCGCCCAGAAGACGGTCCAGGACATCATGACGATCACGATCAGGGGGAGGATCGTGTTCCAGATGTAGTGGGAGCTGTTCCGTTGGGCCTGGATCGTGAATGTCGCGCCGGGGATAGGCGGGAGGGACGGGCTGATCTGGAGGGGCTCGGTGCTGAGCGTGCCTTCGCTGATGGCCCAGTCAGGGGTAGAGAGGAGATCGGAGATCTCCACCAAGGGTCCTTGTTGGACCTCGAAGTCCACCACGCCATCGCTCGTCGCGAAGAAGAACGGGAAGGCGATCTCGTGCCGGTCGAAGGGGAAGTCAGCCAGGTAGGTCGGCGCGCCGAACCGCCCGGTGAGGCGCTGGGTGTAGGTGGCGCTGCCCTTCGAGTCGACGACGACGACCTTCGGCAGCATTTCCTTCGCCCCCCGGTTGCTCGTGGGCTGGAAGGTCGGGGTCCAGATGTCAGTTGCCGCCAGGAAGCGCGGCTCGGAGCGCTCCGCGGCGAGGCGGGGATCCGTCCACTTGAGCCTGTAGAAGAGATCGGCGCTGATCTCCTGGTCGGCGTCGTGAATCCCCATCACGTCCACGAGGAGGAACGAGACGCCGATCTTCACGGCCCCCGATCCGTCGACGGGCGGGGAAGTGAGGGCTTCCTGGGCGCTGGCGGGGGAGGGGCCGCACAGGGCCAACAGGCAGAGGGCGAGCAGGTGGGTGAAGGTGCGTGTCATCTTCGACTTCCGGAGCTTGGGGCCCAGAGTCTGCCCTCTGGATCCAGCAGGCGCAGGTGAGAGAAGGCCCTTAGTGGGGTGGCCTTCGTCAGAGGGAACCCGAGTAGACGAGCTCGATGGCGGCGCGATAGGCGGGGTAGAAGAGCCGGTCGAAGACGTTCCAGGCCAGGATCAGCCCGATGAGCGACATGCCGGGCTGGCTCATCAGCCTCGAGTAGGCGGAAAACGTCCGGGAGGGCAGGACGAGGGCGGCGGCGGCGCTCCCGTCGAGCGGCGCCACGGGGATGAGGTTGAAGAGCATCAAGAGCAGGTTCTGGACGAACACCAGGCTCAGGAAGATCGCGAACGAGCGCCCGATGGGGCTGCCCGCGGTCTCGACCACGGAGTAGACGCCGAGGGACTCGGGGGCCTGGAACAGCCCGGTCGAGAGGCCCCAGCGAAGCCCGGCCGCGGCGAGCAGGAAGAGGAGCAGGTTGGCCGCCGGGCCTGCCAGGGCCATCCATCCCGCCCGGCGTGGGTGACGGTCTGCCCAGGCGGGGTCGTACGGTGCGCTCGCGAAGCCGAGCGGCCACCCGATGAAGGCGAGGGACAGGATCGGCAGCAGGACCATCCCGATGGGCTCCCGGGTGATGTGCGGGATCGGGTCCAGGGAGACCTGACCCGCGCGCTGGGCCGTGTCGTCCCCGAGTCGCATTGCTGCCCAGGCGTGAGCGGCCTCGTGGAGCACGGTCGAGAGCACGAAGACCACGTAGAAGCCCGCGGCGAGGACGAACTGGGGATCCATCGTGGCGAGGTTAGTCTCCTCCGGGTTCGGAGGGGACGCCGTTCGGGATTGTCCATGGTCGTTATCCTGGGGCCCTCCCTCACGCCCTCCGAAGCCACCGCGCACCGATGGATCACTCAACGTTCAGCCTCCGGGCGCTCTCTGCCACCTGCGCCGCTCTCGTCGCCGCGGGCGCCATCGCTGGCTGCGGTGGCGGCGCTGGAGGGGAGGAGCAAGCACCGGTTCTCGAGGCGCTCTTCGATGGAAAGAGCCTCAACGGCTGGCATGTCGACATCCCCAAGGCCGACGACGACCCCGACATCCAGCCCACGTTCATCGTCCGTGATGGGCTGCTGGTCAGCCGCGGGGCGCCCCAGGGGCACCTGATCACGGACAGGTCCTTTCGGGACTACCGGCTCGAGGTCGAGTACCGATGGACCGGCAAGCCCGGGAACTGCGGCGTGCTCGTGCACTGCTCGACGCCCCGTCGCCTGTACGGGATGTTCCCCCAGTCGATCGAGTGCCAGATGCACCACGGGAACGCGGGGGACTTCTGGTGCATCGGCGAGGACATCCAGACCCCGGACATGGAGACGCGACGGGGACCGGACCCGACCAAGTGGGGGGTCGAGGAGGGTGAGCGGCGTCGCATCCTGAACCTCACCGATGGATCCGAGAAGCCCGAGGGGGAGTGGAACCAGATGGTCATCGAGTGCCGCTATCGGGACATCAAGATCTGGGTCAACGGCGAGCTGGTGAACGAGGGCAGCGAGTGCACGGCGTCCTCCGGCCAGATCGCGCTCCAAGCAGAGGGCGCCGAGGCCGAGTTCCGACGGGTGGACCTCTTCAAGCTCTGATCGAGTGCGCGGTTAGAATCCGCGCGGCTCTCCCCCCCCATGCTCTTCGCTCCTCTCGCGCTCCTCGGCTCCGTCCACCTGACGGAGCTCCTGCTCATCTCGGCCGCGCTGCTGTCGCTGGTCGGTGCGCGGGTGCCTGCTCTTCTGGTCCACTGGAACCGACGGGTGGCGCGCAGATGATCCCCTGCCCCCTCGCGATCTTCGGCACGATCAACGGCTTCGAGCTCCTTGTGGTCGTCGCGGCCGCGCTGATGGTGTTCGGCTCACGGCTCCCGGACGTGGCCCTTCGGGCGGTCGCCCACGTCATGCGGGCCCGCCGGGCGGTGAGCAAGATGTGGCGCGACACCGGGCTCGAGGAGGAGCTGCGCCGCGTCCGCAGGGACATCGAGATGAACGTACCGCGGGCGGCGGAGTTCGATGTGGCGTCCGCACCTCCGCCCCCCGCCGCCACGCTGGATCATCACGACGACGCCGAGGACCCGGACGCGGCGCGCGCCGAGGAGTACTACGACTCCTCCGTGGACATCCGGCCGGCCGAGGGGATCATCGCCAGCGGCGAGTGGTCGTCTGAGGAGGACGTGGATCGCAGGGAGCCGACCGGATCGGAGGAGCCTGAGCCGTCGGCGGGGGAGGAGTCCCCTGGTTCCGCTGGAGAAGCACGACCCGAAGAGGTCGCGTCCGAGCCGGACGCTGGCGAGGAGGAGAGCGAGCCTCGGCGGCGCGAGGGCTGAGCGAGGGCTCATGTTCCGGATCGGCTACAACACGAACGGGCTGGGCTCCCATCGGCTCCCGGAGGCGCTCGACCTCATCGGCGAGCTCGGCTATGAGGCCGTGGCGATCACCCCGGACGTCGGGGGACTTGACCCCTTCCATCTTCGACAGGGCGAGGTGGCCGGGATCCGAGCCCGGCTCGAGGACCTCGGCCTCGCCGCCGCCGTCGAGACGGGCGCGCGGTTCCTGCTGGATCCCCGGCGAAAGCACCGGCCTTCGCTCCTCGAAGCGGAGGCGCTGGATCGGTCACGGCGCATCGATCTCTACCGACGATGCGTCGACCTCGCAGCAGAACTCGGGGCAGGCGTGGTGTCCCTTTGGGCAGGCTCTGCGCCGGAGGGTGAACACGGGACGCTGGACGAGGAGCCGAGCCATGGGCTGGGCGATCGCCTCGTCGAGGGCCTGGTGCAGGTTCTCGACCACGCCAGAGGTGCCGAGGTTCGTGTCGCCTTCGAACCGGAGCCGGGCATGTTCGTGGAACGCCCGACGGGCTTCGCGGCTCTCCTCGAGCGTGGAGGCTCTGCCCTCGACGACCTGGGCCTGACCCTGGACGTGGGACACTGCGTGGTCACCGGCGACGAACCGGTCAGCGGCGTGGTCGAGCACTGGTCCAACCGGCTGGCACACGTCCACCTTGCAGACTGCCCGAGGGGTCTCCATCAGCATGTCGCTTTTGGCGAGGGGGATCTCGACCTCGTGGACGCGCTCGATGGGCTCGTTGGAAGCGGTTACTCGGGCATCGCGGCGGTGGAGCTCTCCCGGGACGGGCATCGGGGGCCCGACGCGGCGCGCGAAGCGATGGCCTCGGTTCGCGCGGCCTTGAAGGGTCCGGGCGTGTCCTGAGCCCTGGAGGATGCATTTTTTGGTCAATCCTCGGCGCAGTGGACCGATAGCCCCCTTAGAACGTGGCTGGCGCACCGAGGGTCGGGGTGCCGGGACGTTCTCCCGGAGCCCTTCGATCGTAGGTGAGGAGAGGGGATCCGTGACCGGGCGCGCCGAGCGCGTCAGCGTCTGAGGAGGAGAGCACAGATGAGCGGGAGCAACCAAGGACCGGCCGTGCAGGCCGAACTCTTCGAGTCCAGCGTGGAGCACACGGCGGTCAAGCCCAAGGCTGAGCCTGCGCTGCAGTGCCCGACGCGCGTGGATGGATTGACGCCCCTCATCCAGCATCGCCTCACCCAGAACCAGTGCCAGTCGAAGCAGCGTGGCCTCTACCACAAGTGCTTCACCTGCTCCCACGCCAACGGGCGCTAGGGCAGCCAGGGGCTGTTGGAAGAGGGGCCGTGGAGCCCCAGGGCGCCGGGGCGAGTCGCCGCCCCCGAAGGTCTCTGATTGAGACGCGGGCCTCGCCCGGGCCGCAGGTGGCCCGGAAGGGCCGTGGCGCCGCGAGTGTGCCCTTCTGGGGTTGCTGACCATGTCGCCGGGGATGCCTCAAGGTCCTCCCTGGCGACTCTCGATCAGTTCCCTGCAAGGTGGGGTGCGGGTTTACCCTTACCCTTGACCGCAGGCCTTGTGGAAACTGCCCATGGAATCCCCCACCGATCACGACCGAGCGCTTCATCAGTCCGTCGCCCTGCTGAGGTCCCTGGAGGTTGAGTCGGGCCCACGCCCGGAAGTGACCGAGCGGCTACGGACGCTCGTCTCGGTGGTCCAGGCGGGGGTCCAAGAGGGTCGCCTCTCCGTGGCCACCGACGACACCGCCCCGTGGCCGGCGATCACTGACACCATGTCAAAGGAGGACCTGCGCGTTCTTGCGGAGCTCCTGAATTCGGTGACCGGTGCGGCACTCAGGGAAGAGCACTCCACCGCGCTCGCGGTGCGCCCGGCTCTGCAGCGCTTCGAAGGAGACCGCGGCCTGCTTGGAGAGGTGCTCGAGGTATTCCTCGGGCAGGTGCCCCTGCAGATCCAGCAGATGGGCCAGGCTGCCGCCGCGGGCGACATGGGCCGGATCGCTGAGCTCGCCCACGAATTGCGCGGGGCTGCGGCCAACGTTGGGGCCGAGGCGCTGCGGGAGGTGGCGTACGGGTTGGAGCTCGACGTCAAGGGGGACGGACAGGAGGGCGTGCCCGCTCAGATCGAGGTCCTCAAGGTCGAGTTGGCTCGACTCCGGCTCGCGGTCGAGGCGTTCCAGGCTGGAGGTCCCAGGTCATGAGCGCCCCCCAGACCATTCTCATCGTCGACGACAACCGGACCAACCGCACCCTGCTGGCCCGATCGCTCTCGAACTCCGGGTACGAGACCATCGAGGGCTCCGACGGCCTGCAAGCGATCGAGATGGCGGTGGAGCACCGCCCCGCCATCATCCTGCTCGACGTCCAGATGCCCTCCATGGATGGCTTCGAGGCGTGCCTGCGCCTCAAGGCCATGCCCAAGACGGCGGCGATCCCGGTGCTCTTCCTGACGAGCCACTCCGAGCCCGCCAACATCGAGCGCGCGTTCGCCGTGGGCGGCTGTGACTGCATCGCCAAGCCCTTCCACATGGGGGAGGTGAAGGCGCGGATCG
This sequence comes from uncultured Planctomycetaceae bacterium, assembly GCA_964511565.1. Taxonomy (GTDB): domain Bacteria; phylum Planctomycetota; class UBA1135; order UBA1135; genus Saltatorellus. The sequence goes on along the minus strand of CAZEFP010000016.1, from coordinate 8,021 downwards.
CGGTGCACCTGGGCCTGCGAGAGGCCACGGACATGCTCGAGGAGACCCACGCCCAGCTCCTGCTCGCCCAGAAGATGGAGTCCATCGGGCAGCTCGCCGCTGGCGTTGCGCACGAGATCAACACGCCGACGCAGTTCGTGGGGGACAACACGCGCTTCCTGAAGGACACCTTCGAACAGCTCGCCCCTGCCCTTGGCAAGGTCCGCGCGCTCCTGGAGACCGCCATCGCGGGGGGGGACTGCGAGGGCGAGGCCAAGGCCCTGAAGGAGACCTTCGAGGACATCGAGCTCGACTACATCCTCGAGGAGTTCCCGACGGCGCTGGACCAGTCCATCGAGGGCCTCCATCGCGTGAGCACCATCGTGAAGGCCATGAAGGAGTTCTCGCACTCGGGCGCGTCGGAGATGGCGCTCGCGGACCTGAACCGCTCGCTCGAGACCACCGTCCACGTCGCTTCCCATGAGTGGAAGTACGTCGCCAACGTGGAGAAAGACCTCGACGAGGACCTCCCGCATGTCTTCTGCCACGCCGGGGAGATCTCACAGGTCCTCCTGAACATGATCGTGAACGCCGCCTACGCCCTGCGCGAGAAGATCGGGGACGGAGCTGCGGAGAAGGGCCTCATCAAGGTCAGCACCCGCAACGCTGGCGACTTCGCCGAGATCCGCGTGAGTGACACCGGCGCGGGGATCCCCGCAGAGATCCGCCAGCGAATCTTCGATCCGTTCTTCACCACCAAGGCGGTGGGCGACGGGACGGGGCAAGGACTCTCGATGGCGCACAAGGTCGTGGTCCAGGAGCATCAGGGGACCATCTCGGTGGAGAGCGAGGTGGGGGTGGGGACCACCTTCATCATTCGCTTGCCCCTCGGCAGGGAGCGGGAGGCGGTCTCTTGAAGCGGCTGGTGGTCGTCGACGACGAGCAGATGGTCCTGGACGCCATCCGGCGCCAGTTCTATTCGCGGCGGAAGGACTGGGAGTCCCACTACTTCCTGACGGGAGCGGAGGCGCTCACGTTCATGGAGGAGCATCCCACGGACGTGGTGATGACCGACCTGAACATGGCACCCATGGACGGAGAGGCCCTCTTGAGGGTGGTCCAGGAGCGATTCCCCGGGACGGTGCGGCTGCTCCTCACCGGCGCGGCCGGCGTGAAGTTGGCCCTTCCCGCCGCGCTCCTCGCCCATCAGTCCTTCTCGAAGCCGTGCGACCCGCTGGAGCTGCGCGACGCGATCGAGCGAGCCTTCAGGACGCGCCTCTCGTCGACGACGGATCGGATGCGTGACCTCGTCGGATCCATGGGGGCGCTCCCCTCGGTGCCCGAGGTCTACAGCGCCCTCACCCGGGTCATGAATGACCCGGACGCAGGACTCAACGAGGTCGCCGCCATCATCGAGCGGGACGCGGCGATCAGCACGAAGCTCATCCAGCTGGTCAACTCGAGCATGTTCGCGGTCGCTCAGCGCGTGGAGAGCGTCCGCGACGCAACCTCGTACCTGGGGATGAACCTCGTGCGGATGCTCGTCTTGTCCGCCGAGGTGCATGAACGATTCAGCGCCGCGGCGGCGCAGCCGGGCTTCTCACTCCACCGTGAGCAAGCCCACGGCTCCCTTGTCGCGAACATCGCCCGTGGCATGTCGGACGAGCGTGAGGTGTCGGACCGCTACTTCCTGGCTGGCCTCCTCCACGACGTCGGACGGATCGTGCTCGCTTCGGCGGGGATCCAAGAGGGTGAGATGAGCGACGGCGAGGCGCCGTTGCACGCGAGCGCCGGCGCCTACCTGCTGACGCTCTGGGGGATCCCGCTCTCGGTGGTCGACGCGGCATGACAGCACCACGAGCCGTCGATCGCGGAGCCAGACGAGTTCGGCATCGTCACGGCAGTGCACGTGGCGGACGCGCTCGCCCACGAGGTCACCCTGGATCAAGAAGGGCCCGTGAGGCGGGTGGACGAGGACCACCTTCGTCGCCTCGGCGTCCTTGGGAGCCTCCCCAAGTGGCGCTGTCTCGCCGAGCAGCTGGCCCAGCCCAACGGAGCCGACGCGGCCTAGAAACGATGTCGACGCAGCCGGAAGCACAACCTCCGCGTGGTCCGCTGGGCCGGAGGATCCTCGTGGTGGACGACGAGCAGAGCCTGCTCGACGGCATTCGACGGGTACATCGCAAGTCCTACGACATCCAGGTCGCCTGCGGTGCCCGGGCTGGCCTCGCGGCCCTGCGGTCGGACGGGCCCTTCGCCCTCGTGATCTGCGACTACCAGATGCCGGAGATGAACGGCGCGGAGTTCCTTGAGCATGCCCGCGACCTCTGCCCCAGCACGGTCCGCCTGATGCTGTCGGGCAACGCGGACCTGGACGCGGCGATCGACGCGGTGAATCAGGGCCACATCTTCCGCTTCCTGACCAAGCCATGCCCTCCTCAGACCTTCCGGTCGGCCGTGGATGCCGGGCTGGAGCAGTTCAGCCTGTACGAGGCCGAGCGCCTGCTGCTGGAGGAGACGGTTCGGGGCAGCATCGAGGTTCTCGTGGATGTGCTCGCCCTCTCGAGCCCGGAGACCTTCGGGCGCTCGAGTCGAGTACGCGCGTACGTCCGTCAGATCGTCCTGGGCCTCGGCCTCGCCGATCCCTGGCGATTCGAGACGGCCGCGCTGCTCTCGCAGATCGGTCACATCGCCGTCCCACCGGACATCCTCCACCGGCGCTCCAACGGAGAGCCGCTCTCCTCCCACGCCGAGAAGATGCTGAGCCGTCACGCCGAGGTGGCGAAGGAGCTCCTGTACAAGATCCCCCGTCTGGAGGAGGTCGCGGAGATCATCGCCCACCAGGGGCTTCGATTCGACAGCGTCGCCAGCGTCGGTCTCTCGCGGACAGTGGAGGTGGGGGCGCTGGCCCTCACCGCCGCGCTGGCGTTCGATGAACTGGTCGTCCGTGGGCACTCCCCGGAGTCAGCGGCTGGGGTCATGTCCCGAGACGATGGTCGGTTCGAGCCGCGCGCGCTCCAGGTCCTCCAGGGCGCGAAGCTCCCCGGGCAGGAGCGCGTGGTCAGGCGCCTGAACGTCAAGGAGCTGCACGTGGGGATGGTGATCGACGAGGACGTCTACGCCAGCTCCGGGACCCTGATCGTGGCGCGCGGGAACGAGATCTCGGCGAGCATGCTCGAGCGGCTTTGCAACGCCGCGTCTTCGGGGGCCATCAGCCCCTCGGTTCAGGTCATGGCGTCTCTGCCAGCCGCCGGCGACGCCGCCTGAGCGGCCGGCAACCCGAAGGGAGAGGCTCCGCCGTTCCCGAAGGACCAGCGGAGCCTCTGTTCGCGCCAGGGGCAGTGGGTCGCGCGGCGCGCGCCCCACACTCACCGACTCACTGGAACGAGATGGAGAGCCCGTCGGAGAAGTTCGAGGTGGCGGAACCACCGACGGCGTCGCGGTACCAGGCCTGGAAGTTCCAGGTCTCACCTGCGGCCACGCTCACCAGGCCAGTCGGGGTCGGGGTCTGGGTGAGGTCCAGGGCAAGGTCGAAGGCGCCGGCGGTGCCCGAGTTCTTGATCTGGCCAGCACCGACGTAGCGACCGATGGCGCCCGAGAGGCACAGGTTGCCCTGGCTGCCGCCGGGGTTCGCGGTGAAGCCCTGGCTCGTGCTCGTCAGGAAGAAGCCGAAGGAGTTCGACGGGAGGTCGCCCGCCGACAGCGTGACGGTGTTGTCCGAGGCGAACTCGCTCCCGACCGCGCCCATGGCGCCGAAGAGCCCGGTGGAGTTCGCGTTCGCGGTGCAGTAGTTGCTCCCGATGGTGCTCGTGGGCACCTCGACGCGGAAGTTGTCGTAGAGGGTGAAGTTGTTCGCCGTGGACACCGACGAGAAGACGTCCGCGATGCTGAGGCTCGCGTAGCCGTTGAAGTCGTTGGCGAAGTCGCCCTGGAACGTCAGCTGGCCGTCGAAGTAGAAGGAGATCTGCCCGTTCACGTTGTCGACCTCGATGGTGACGGTGGTCCAGATGTTCCCCGGTGAGCCGGCGACGGTGGACGGGGGCGCGGGGAAGAGGCTCTGGAAGAACGACCCGGTCCCGTTGCTGCCGTGGCCGAGGTAGCTCGGGTGGCTGTTGGGGAGGGTGGTGTTGTCCGTCTCGCCCGGCGGCGTGTTCGGGACGGCGCGGAACCAGCGGAAGTCAGACGAAGAGCCGCCGTCGCCCGTGAAGGCGATGAACGCACCGGAGCCCTCGATGGGGAGGAAGACGGAGTTGTAGGTGACGCCGTCGCCGCCGACGCCGACCTCGGCGTACTCGGTGGTGCCCGAACCGGAACCGAAGTTCATCCAGACGTCGACGTTGAGGACGTAGAAGTCGGCGGTGATCGGGTTGAGGTGGAAGAGGGTCCAGGCGTCGCTCGAGCCCGCGGTGTCGTTGGCGGTAAGCTTGAGGCCGCCGGTGTCTCCCGGCGCGGAGTTCGGGGCCAGGGGGATGCCCGCCGCGATGTAGTCGTAGGCGAAGGTCTGGGTCCCGTCCGGAGTGCCGTCGCTCGCGATGATGTAGTCGGCGGACGTGTCCGTTTCGAAGTTGTCGTTGATGAAGACAGACTGGCCGGTGGCAGAGCTGGCGAGGAGGCCGAAGGCGACGGCCGGAACGAGAGTTTGGACTTGGGGCTTCATCTGATGGAGGAGTCGATCGAGGGGGCGGGAAGGCCCGGAGGGGCAAGACAGGGTGACGTCGTTGGCGTGAGCCGGTCGCCGTCGTTCGCAACGTATCGCAACCGGGTCCAAACGTGGGGCCTCGCGGTCGGCGCCACCGTACGAGCTACGTCGGGGTGATGGGCGGCCTCCGGCCTCGCTCGAATTGCACTCAGCGCGGCGGGTTCGGTGCCCGTATCGCATGGGGTCCGTCTCAAACGAGGACGGCCGCGCAACCCCGGGGGGGGGCGCGCGGCCGCGGAGCTGAGTCGTGGCTTCGTCAGGAGCCGGCGCGCTCGCGGAGCGCCCCGACGATGCCGTCCATGGAGTCACCCGCGTCCCCGAAGAGCATCCGGGTGCAGGGCTCCACGAAGAGCGGGTTGTCCACGCCGGCGTAACCGGTGCCGCGGCTGCGCTTCATCATCACGACGAACTCGGACTTCCAGACCTCGAGCACGGGCATGCCGTAGATCGGGCTCGACTCGTCGGTCATGGCGCTGGGGTTGACGATGTCGTTCGCGCCGATGACGAGCACGACGTCGGTGGAGGGGAAGTCGTCGTTGAGCTCCTCCATCTCGAGGACGATGTCGTACGGGACATTGGCCTCCGCAAGCAGCACGTTCATGTGCCCGGGCAGGCGCCCCGCGACGGGGTGGATGCCGAAGCGGATGTTCACCCCCTGGTCGCGCAAGAGCTCGGTCATCTCCTGGACCTTGTGCTGGGCGCGGGCGACGGCCATGCCGTATCCGGGGACGACGATGACGTTCTTCGCTCCGGCGAGTCGCTCGACGACCTCGGCCACGTCGGTCTCCTGGATGTCGCCGGTCACCGCTGCCGCCGCACCGGCCGCGGGGGTCGGGGTCCCGCCGCCGGTACCGAACCCGCCGAAGATGACGTTGACGATCGAGCGGTTCATGGCGCGGCACATGATGATGCTCAGGATCGCGCCGCTGCTGCCCACGAGCGCGCCGGTGATGATCAGCAGGTCGTTGCCAAGCATGAAGCCGGCTGCCGAGGCGGTCCAGCCGGAGTAGCTGTTGAGCATCGACACGACCACGGGCATGTCGGCGCCGCCGATGGCGGCCACCAGGTGCGCGCCCAGGGCGAACGAGATGACCGTCATGAGGGCCAGGGGGACGAGCCCCTCGGCGCCGTCGAAGGTGGTGAACCAGTACCCCATGCCCACCGCAGCGAGGGCCGCGACGAGGTTCAGGGCGTGCCTGCCGGGCAGCAGCAGGGGCTTGCCGCTGAGGCTGCCCTTGAGCTTGAGGTAGGCGACGACGGAGCCGGTGAACGTGATGCCGCCGATGAACACGTCGACGAAGATCTCGGTCTCGAAGACCGAGCCGGTCTTGGTCTGGGCGAGATAGGTCGCGTAACCCACCAGGACCGCGGCGAGACCGACGAAGCTGTGCAGGAGCGCCACGAGCTCGGGCATGGCCGTCATCGCGACCTTGGCCGCCATGTTGCGCCCGATGAGGGCGCCGACGACGAGGGCGATGGCGATGAACGCGTACTGGTTGATGCCGTCCACGGTGACCGTCGCGAAGATCGCGATGGCCATGCCGAGCATGCCGTAGGTGTTGCCCGAGCGCGCCGTCTCCTGGCTGGAGAGGCCCCGAAGGCTGAGGATGAACAGGACCGCCGACGTGAGGTAGGCGATGGTGATGAGTGCCGTTTCCATGGTGCGGTCGCGCTACTTGTTGAACATCCGCAGCATGCGCCGCGTGACCATGAAGCCGCCGACGATGTTGATCGTGGCGAAGAGGATGGCGATGGCGCCGATGATCGCGGCGACCTGGGGGACGCCGTCGGTGGCCAGCACGAGGCCGCCCACGACGATGATGCCGCTGATGGCGTTCGTGACGCTCATGAGCGGGGTGTGCAGGGCCGCGGTGACGCTCCAGATGACCTGCCAGCCGACGAAGCAGGCGAGGACGAAGACGGTCACGTGCTGCAGGAACTCGCTCTCGGTCTCGCCGACCGACTCGCTGGCGCCGCTCCCGAAGCGGAGCCACAGCCAGAGGGCCGTGAGCGCGAGGCCGACGAGGACCTTTCCGGAGAAGCCGCCGCCCTCGGAGGCGGCCGCCGGGGCCTCAGGGGTGACCGCAGCGGCGGCGGGCTTGGGAGCGGGCTCCGGAGCGGGCTTCGGGGCGGGCTTCGCCGCGGGGGAGGGCTCCGGGGCCGCGGGGGGCGGCCAGAGGACCTCGCCGCCCTGGGTGACGATGGCGCCGCGGATGATGTCGTTGTCGAGGTCGACGTTGAATTCACCGGCGCCCCCGAGCTCGTCCAGCAGGTGGCCGAGGTTGGTCCCGTACAGGTCGCTGGCCACGGTGGCCATGCGGCTCGGCATGTCCGTGTAGCCGAGGATGACGACGCCGTCGTGCACCGCGCGGGCGCCGGGCTCGGTGAGGTCGCAGTTGCCGCCCTGCTCGGCGGCGAGGTCCACGACCACCGAGCCGGGCTTCATGGTCTCGACCATGTCCTTGAGCCACAGCTTGGGGGCGGGCTTGCCGGGGATCAGCGCCGTGGTGATGACGATGTCGACCTCCTTGGCCTGCTCGCGGAACAGGGCCATCTCCGCGTCGATGAACTCCTTGCTCATCGTCTTGGCGTAGCCTCCGCCGCCCTCGCCGCTCTCCTCGATCTCGACGGTCAGGAACTCTCCACCGAGGCTCTTGATCTGATCTCGCACCGACTCGCGGGTGTCGAAGGCCCGCACGATGGCCCCCAGGCCGCGGGCGGCGCCGATGGCGGAGAGGCCCGCCACGCCCGCGCCGATGACCAGCACCTTGGCGGGGGGGACCTTGCCAGCGGCGGTGAACTGGCCGGTGAAGAAGCTCCCGAACTCGTTGGCGGCCTCGATCACCGCGCGGTAGCCGGCGATGTTGGCCATGGAGCTCAGGGAGTCGACCTTCTGCGCGCGGGTGATCCGCGGCACGCAGTCCATGGCGAGGGCGGTGATCTTGCGCGCCTGCAGGCTGGCCACCAGACCGTCGTTCTGGGCGGGGAAGACGTAGCTGATCAACGTCGCGCCCTCGCGGATGAGGTCGAGCTCCCGGGCGTCGTCCTCATCGCGCGGCGCGCGGACCTTGAGGACGACGTCCGCGCCGAACGCGTCCTCCTTGCTTCCGATCTTCGCGCCGATGGCCTCGTAGGCCGAGTCGGGGTAGGACGCTCCATCGCCGGCGCCGGCCTCGACGGTGACGTCGAAGCCGAGCTCCACGAAGCGGCTCGTTGCGGCCGGAGAGGCCGCCACGCGGCGCTCGCCGGGGTGGGATTCCTTGGGGATTCCGAGGTTCATACGAGTCGGCCGGGGGCCGATTTCGGGTCGTGACGACTGGCTGCGCACCGCGACGAGAGTGCC
>CAZEFP010000015.1:0-18313 GCA_964511565.1 uncultured Planctomycetaceae bacterium | reverse complement strand
CGCTCGTGAAGCGTCTGGAGGATCAGCCCTTTGCTCTCGTTGGAATCAACAGCGACAACGAGAAGCGTTACCGAGAGCGTCGGCCCGAGATGGGCGTGACGTGGCGTAGCTTCTTCGACGGTGGCTCCACCGGCGGCCCGATCGCCAGCCAGTGGGGCGTCACCGGATGGCCCACGATCTACGTCCTCGATGCCGAGGGCAAGATCCGCTACCAGGGCGTCCGCGGTGAAGCGATGGACCGCGCCGTGGACACGCTCCTCGTGGAGATGGGGGTCACGGACTTCGAGCGTGGCCACTACGGGGAGGAGGAGCCGGCGGCGAAGCCGGCCAGCGGCAAGCGTGGCTCGGTCCGCGCCGTCCCGCTGATCCCCGCGCCCAAGAAGGGCAAGTCTGGCCTCTGATCGAGGTTGGATGACCAAGGCGGCAGGGGCCGGCGCGGGAGACCGCGCCGGCCCCTGCCCGTTTATGGGGGGAGCGCCCGTCGGGGGTGGGTGGCATACTCCGCCCATGAAGTCCCAGTCGACCCTGCCCGTGCTCGTGGCCGCCCTCTGGATCTGTGGGTGTGGCGCGCCCGCGACGCCCGCGGAGGAACCCTCGGCCGCGGAGGCGACCCCCCCGGCGGCCTCCGCCGTGGCCCCTCCCGCCGAGAGCCCTTCCGCCGAGGGCCCCGCCGCGTCCGACGGCGCCGACACCGCGGGCGCTCCGGAGCCCGAGCTCGAGGAGCTCTCCTGGTCCGAGCTCGATCGCCGGGGCGACGAGCACCTCAAGGCCGGGCGCTTCGACGAGGCGATCGCGGACTTCGACGCGGCGGTCGCGCTCGAGCCGGGGCTCGAGGCCCACCACTGGCGGCGGGGGATCGCCCACTACTACGCCGGTCGCTACGCCGACGGCGCGGCGCAGTTCGAGCTGCACCGCACGGTCAACGGCAACGACGTGGAGAACGCCGCCTGGCACTTCCTCTGCGTCGCCCGCATGGACGGTGTCGACGCCGCCCGCCAGCGGCTCCTGCCCGTGGCCCCGGACTCCCGCGTGCCCATGATGGAGGTGCTCGAGATGTTCGCCGGCCGCTCGACGCCGATCCACGTGCTCGAGGTGGCGAAGGCGGCGGATGGATCGGCCCAGAGCGAGTCGGCGCTCTTCTACGCCTACCTGTACGTGGGCCTCTTCAACGAGGTGATGGGGCGGCCGGAGGAGGCGAGGGCCGCCATCGAGATCGCGGCCACCGAGCACACCAGCCCGTACTACATGGGGGACGTGGCCCGCGTCCACGCGGCGCGGCTCGCCGAGTGAGCGGCTCCTCCCCGCGGCTCACCTCGGGGCGGTGCTCATGAGCAGCCCGTCGTTCTCGGTGGAGAGCAGCAGCAGGTAGGCGAGGTTCACGATGGCCTCCTCCCCGAGGTACGGCGCCCCCATGTGGGGCGTCGAGTAACGCAGCCCGTACCCCGGTTCCCAGGAGCAGAGGAAGCGCCAGCGCCACCGGGGGATGATCTCCTCGAAGGCCTTCGGCTTCACCACGGCCAGGGAGAGGAGCCCGAGGGCCGCGCCCGGCTCACCGTAGGCGTGGCTGTTCAGCATCCAGGGATGCCGCTCCTCCATGAGGACGCACAGGAGCGGGGCCAGGCCGGCCCGATCCCCCCGCAGCACCTCGGCCAGGGCGCAGAGCCCGGTGCGGGACCAGAACTCGCCCTTGTCGCGGTAGGACGCGTTGTAGCCCATGGCGCCGTGCCCGCCGTCCTCGGGGTTGGACCAGCTGTGGCGTACGTAGGGCTCGATGTGCTCCCAGATCCGAGACTCCACCCCGGCGCGCCGCGCCAGGGCGTCGAACACCAGCAGGTGGGCAGCGGGCGCCATGAGCGCCTTGTTGTCGTAGGGAAGGCCGTCAGGCCCGTGCCCGAAGGCCTGCATGCCCCACTTGCACTCGTGGGTGGTGGTGGGGAGCCAGCGGACGGCCTCCTCGATCCATGGCAGGACGCTCTCGTCGCCGGTCCGCAGGTGGTACTCGCAGAGCAGCATCCCGTGGAAGGCGATGGACCAGTAGGCGAGCCCCTTCATCTGTGAGGGGCTCGGGTTCATCTCCATGACCCGATCCACCGAGCGCTTCACGGCTTCCAGGTGCTGGTCGTCGCCGGTCCCCAGGAGGGCCAGCGCGCCCACGGCCGGGTTCACCGCGTCCGTTCCGGGCCAGGAGCCGTTGCGCTTCTGGTGGCCGAGGGTCCAGCCCACGAGGTCCGCGCGGAAGCGGTCCGCGCCGGGGCCGGAGAGGGGGAAGCGGGGCCCGATGGGCCCCTCGAACGGGAGCGAGATGGACGCCGTGCGGAGGGCGGGTGCGGGGCCATCCGAGGGGCGGAGGTAGGTGAGCTCCACGGTCGACTGGCCCTCCTCGAGGGCGCCCTCGATGGCCCGGCCGAGGGCCGCCTCGTGGCTGCCCTCGAACCAGTCCCAGCCGGGAGCGAGGCTCGACCGCCCGAGGGGCTTCCCCGCGACGGCGACCACGAGGTCACCGCGCTCGAGGCCCGCGGCCGCCGCCGGCCCGCCGGCGCGGACGTTGATCAGGTTGAAGGCGGTGTGCTGGTGCTCGGTGAGGGCCGTGAAGCCGAGCATGCCGCAGCCGATCTGGTCGGGCCCGAACGGGCCGTTGGCCTTGCCGCGCATGGCGCGGCTCGGCGCGTCGTGAAAGCGCATGACCCGCGCCGCACGGACCGCGAGCTTCCGCCCCTGATTCTCGAACTCCAGGTCGAGCTCGCGCGCCGCGCCGTCGGGGAGCGGGACGAAGCCAAGGACACGACCCGCGAGCGCCGCCGCGGGCGCGCGGCCTGCGAGGGGTCGGGTGCCGGACTCGTCATCAGCGCGGGTCGCAGCGGCGGGGTCCTCGTCGAGCGCCTTCCAGTCGATCGCCTCCCACGCCGTGGAGGCGTCCTTCCAGCGGACCCGGACGTCCGCGTCGGCCTTCGCCCTCCGGAGATCGGCCTCGACCACCAGATACCATCCGCCCGGGGCGATCTTCTTCTTCGCGTCCGAGTCGGGCCGCGCCGGGACGGAGACTCGCAGCCCGGTCGACGCGCGCTTGCCGACGGAGAGGATCTCCTCTCCGCGTGTCTCGGTGACTCGGACGGTCTTGCTCCCCGTGAGCTCCGCTGGGACCTTCTCCGCGAGGAGGTCCGCGCGGGTCGGCGTGGCGAGGAAGAGGAGGGCGAGGGGGAAGGGGAGGAGCCAGCGCATCGCCCGAGCCTAATGGGGACCGGCGGGCCTCAGTCGTCCGAGAGCTCGAAGTCATCGAACTCGAACCCGGGCGCCACCACGCAGCCGACCAGCGCGTAGCCCGCGTCCCCAGGGAGACACTCGGCGGCCTGCCACACGTCGGGAGGGACCACGGCCTGGAGCATCGCGGAGCGACCCTGCCCCAGCCGCACCTCCTCCTCTCCGATGGTGAGCCGGACGTCGTCCCCGCGCTGGTGCAGCCAGATCTCGTCGCTCTTGACCCGGTGCAGACGGCTCCGGGCGCCGGTGGGGAGGAGGAACAGGATGCTGGTGACCGCCCGCCGGGTCCCGCCGTGGGCCGGGACCTCGACGTCAGAGCGGAAGGTCTCCCGGTAGAACCCACCCTCGGGGTGGGGCTGGAGGCCCAGGGACCGGACCAGCTCTCGCGCGGCGTCGTTCATGGGGGAGAGCTTGCCATCTTCGGGGCTGGGCGCACGATTCCGGCGCGTCGGGCCGATAGACTCCCCGGCCCGCTCCCTCGCTCCTCCCCGCGCGTACATCGATCATGGCGAAGCCCAAGCCCAGCTTCATGGACACCATCGTCTCCCTCTGCAAGCGCAGGGGGTTCGTCTTCCCGGCCTCCGAGATCTACGGAGGCATCGGGAACACGTACGACTACGGGCCCCTCGGCGTCGAGCTGCTCCGCCGGGTCAAGGACGCCTGGTGGTCTCGCACCGTCACCGGGCGCACGGACGTCGTCGGGCTCGACTCGGCCATCATCCAGAACCCCCAGACCTGGATCACCTCGGGCCACGTGGGCGGCTTCTCCGACCCGCTGATCGACAACAAGACGTCGAAGCAGCGCTACCGCGCGGACCACCTGATCGAGGGGAAGATCGCCAAGTACGAGAAGAAGGGTCGTACGGAGCAGGCGGCGGCCTTGCAGGAGAAGCTCAACGCCGCGCTCGGGGACAACGACGCCATGGGCGCGCTCATCGCCGAGGCCGGGATCAAGTGCCCGATCAGCGGAACGGACGACTGGACGGAGGTGCGGCAGTTCAACCTGATGTTCAAGACGTACATCGGGGCCCTGCAGAGCGAGGACAACATCGCCTACCTGCGGCCCGAGACGGCCCAGGGCATCTTCCTCAACTTCAAGAACGTCCTCGAGTCGTCGCGCCAGAAGCCGCCCTTCGGCATCGCGCAGATCGGCAAGAGCTTCCGCAACGAGATCACCCCCGGGAACTTCGTCTTCCGTACGCGGGAGTTCGAGCAGGCCGAGATGGAGTTCTTCGTGCCGCCGGCCGAGGAGCAGCAGTGGTACGACTACTGGCGCAAGGCGCGCTTCGACTGGTACACCGAGCTCGGCATCCGGGAGGAGAAGCTGCGCATGCGCGAGCATGAGGCCTCCGAGCTCGCGCACTACTCCACCGCGACCGCCGACATCGAGTACGAGTACCCGTTCGGGTGGGGGGAGCTCGAGGGCATCGCCTGCCGGACCGACTTCGACCTCAAGCGCCACAGCGAGGCGTCGGGGACCGACCTGGTCTTCTTCGACCCGCAGACCAAGGAACACTACACGCCCTACGTCATCGAGCCCGCCGGCGGCATCAATCGCATGGCGCTCACCTTCCTTATCGACGCCTATGAGGAGGAGGAGCTGGAGAAGGACACCCGCGTGGTCCTGCGCTTCCACCCCGAGATCGCGCCGATCACCTGCGCCGTCTTCCCCCTCGTGAAGAAGGACGGGATGCCGGAGAAGGCCCGGGAGATCGAGGCGCTCCTCGGGAAGGCTCGGATGAGCACGTTCTACGACGAGAAGGCGGCCATCGGGCGCCGCTACCGTCGCCAGGACGAGATCGGCACGCCCTTCTGCGTCACCGTGGACGGGGACACCCTCTCGGATGACGTCGTCACGGTCCGGCACCGGGACTCCATGCAGCAGGAGAAGGTCAAGGTCGCCGAGCTCCTGACCTACCTGATCGAGAGCATGTCCGGCTGGTCGCGTCCGTGATCCACGTGTCGGGCGGGACCAGCCAGCCGCCCGGCGCGCCAGGGACCGCTTCATAACCGGAAGGCTCGGCGTCTACCCCTGGGATGACGGCGAGAGCTTGAAAGCTTTGCAGGGCAGGGCTATTCTCCGCCCGCGCCCTGCCGTCACCCTGCTCCCCGATCCCTCCCGAGATGACCACGCTGATCCGACTCGCGCTCCCGCTCATCGCCGCGCTCTCCCTCGGGCTCGCCGGCTGCCTGGACTTCGGTGGGGGCGAGCCGACGGTGGAGGTGCTCCAAGAGGTGCCCAGCCCGGACGGGACCAAGGTCGCGACGAGCTTCTATTGCGAAGGGGGAGGGGCTGCGGGCTACACCTTCCACAACGTGACCCTCACCCTCGCGGGCGAGGAGCTCGACCCCTTCGACGGGCTGCTCGGAAAGCACAAGTCATGGCACAGCTTCCGGGGCATCGAGGTGTCCTGGCTGGATGACGAGAATCTCGAGGTCAGCTTCGCCGGGATCGGGGCGCCGCCGGACCCGGTGCAGATGTCCACGAGGGTGATGACACGCCACGGCGTGGACATGCACTACGTCATCATGAACTGAGGCTCGCGGTCCCCGCGCCGCGACGGCACTTCGCCGAGGCGCACAGCCCCGACTACACCAAGATTTCGCTCAGTGGGCCGGCGTGGGAGACGCCGTTCTGCTTGAGCACGAGGTCCTCGTTACCGAAGAACTCGACCGGGTTGCCGAACCCGTTCAGGACCGTGGTCCACCAGTCTGCGATGGTGCGACAGCCGGCCTTGCCGTACTCCGGGAAGCGCAGGTAGCGACCTGGGAGACGCAGCTTGCCGCTGCAGCCGCCGAGGACCACGTAGGGCCACTGGAAGCAGGAGCCGTGGTGGGCGTCCCCCGAGTCCGACAGGAAGACGATCATGGTCCGGTCGAGGAGGTTCCCGTCGCCCTCCGGGACCGCCTTCAGCTTGCCCGCCAGGCTTGCCAGGAGCTGGGTGTGGTGCTTGCGGATGATGTCGCGGTACTCGGCCTGGGGCTTCGAGCCCTCGTCGTGCCCGATGCCGTGGTTGTGCTTGTCGATCCCGAGCTGCGTGTAGGTCGTGTTGATGTTGTCGAGGCGGATCGTGACCACGTTGGTCAGGCCGGCGATCAACGCGGCGGCCGCCAGGTCGAAGTGGGCCTCCTGGCGGATCTCCTCGGGGTCGGCCGTGAACTTGTCGGTGAACGTCGGCGCGTGCTGCCTGATCTCGTCCTTCATCCCCGAGAGCCTGCTGTGCCGCACCTGGAGCTCCTCGAAGGAGTTCAGGTAGGCGTCCAGCTTGTTGCGTTCGGAGGAGGGGACCTCCCTCCGGACCTTCTTGAGGTCGTCGACCATGAAGTCGAACAGGTTCTTCTGCAGCCTGAAGCGCCGCTCACCGCTGTCGGTGGCCGACACCGCCGAGCCGAACAGCTGCTCGTAGGCCACGTCGGGAGACCCCTGAAAGGGGAGCTCCTTGCCCGGCCCGACCGCCGTGATGCCAGGGTAGAGCGTGCCCCCGTAGCTCTTGCCGAGGGCCTTGCCCTTGACCGCCAGCGCCACGTGATTGAAGGGCGCGGGGTTCAGCTTCGCGAGCTCGGCGTCCGCGGTCGCCCTCACGACAGTCCCCGCGTCGAACTCGCCGCCGGTCATGTAGGCGGCCATCATGCCGAAGTAGCTCGAGTGACCACCGCGGCACATCTTGCCGGAGAGGCCCTGCACGATGGCAAGCTGGTCCTTGAAGGGCTCGAGGGCCTTCATCGACTCCGGCAACGCGACCCCGGCCAGGTCCGCGTCGAAGAGGCCTGGGCCCGCCTCCGCGCCCTTGATGGCGGGTGGCGTGATCCCCTCGGGGACGACGCCGCTGGACTTGACCACGAAGACGAAGCGGTCGGGGAAGGGGTCCTCACCGCCGTCGGCCTGGAGCTGAACCTGCCGCATCAGCGGCGAGAGCAGCGCGCTGCCAGCGCCGAGGGAGAGGCCCCGCATGATCTCGCGTCTCGAGTAGTTCATTGGCCTTGCGGTGCGGAGGGCTCGACGTCTTTGCGGTAGAGGAAGGAGTCGGAGGTGAGCAGGGAGGTGACCAGCGCCCGGTAGCTCCCGCCGCTCTCGAGGTAGGCCTCGTCCGCCGCGATCAGGGTCTTGGAGTCGTTGAGGGACTCGTTCCTACCCATGTAGTAGCGGAACACGTGGCGGATGATCGACTGGCGGGCCATGTCGGAGCGGGCGAGGCGCCGGATCAGATCCAGCGCGTCTTCGACCTCTCCGTCGACGTCCAACTCGTCCGTGCCTTCGAGGACCCCGCGGGCGTTGACCGGCTTGCTGCTGCCGTCGCCGATGGCCTCGGTCTGCCGGAAGCGACCGAGGTCGTCGTACATCTCGAAGGTGTAGCCGAGCGGGTTCATCTTGACGTGGCAGCGCCAGCATTCGGGGCTCTCGGTCACCTCCAGCCGCTCCCTCAGGGTCTTGCCATGGTCCTCGGGGACCGTGGCGTCGACCGTGATCGGGATGTCCGGGACCACGCCGGCGAGCAGACGCTCGCGGACCCACTTCCCGCGGCGGATGGGGTCCGTGGCGTCATTGAGCGAGTGGGCGATCAGCCACGCCGGGTGGGTCAGCATCCCGGCGCGGTGGGGACGCTTGTAGGGCTGGGGGAGCAGGAAGTCCTGCTCGTCGTCCGCCAGGTCGTACACCATCGGGTACTTCAGGTAGAGCTGCTGCATGCCGTGCAGCAGGAACTCCTCGTCGTCCGTGTGCTTCCATTCCCGGCACTCCTTGACGATCTGCTTGATGGCCTGAACGCTGCCGTTGAAGCCCCGGTTGAACTTGTGCAGGTGGTACTTCTCGTTGAGCTCGTCCCAGCCCCGAAGGTCGAGCCGCGCCAGGAGCTCCGCCTGCTTCGCCTCGGGAAACTCACCCGCGTCCAGCTGCGCCTGGTTGCGCTTGTAGAAGTCGTAGACCGTGTTGCGGAACGTTTGGCGGTTGAGGATGAAGTACTCGTCCGAGGTCAGGAGCCGCTCGAAGACGTCCTGGTCCTCTTCCAGGATGTTCATCACGAAGAAGTCGGCCTCCCGCTCATACATCTCGGGGTAGTTCTCGCCGTAGTAGGCGAAGCCCCCGGACCGCTTCTCGTCCTTGAAGATCTTGTGGGCCTGGGCGTAGCCGAAGAACTCCTGGAAGAAGCGCAGCGTCCGCGGCTTCTTGATCTTCGGGTCGGCGAGGATGCGTTCCACCTCCCGCTGGACGTCAGCGCGGTCCTCGAGCCGCCCCTCGCGGGCCGCCTGCAACAAGGCTTGGTCGGGGCGCTGGTCGGTGAGCGCGTACGCGATGGCGAAGGCGAGCTCGGTGCTCGAGAGCATCCGCCGCCCCTGGCTGGCCCGCTTCCCCAGCCCGATCTCCAGCCGGTAGACGGACTCGTGGTGCAGCATGACGGCCATCAGGACGACCCGGAGCGCCTCCGCGGTGCCGCCCTCTCGCGCAGCGCCCTGGAAGAGTTGGTAGTAGTCCTCCTCCTCGCGTCGGGTGGGCGCGCGGTAGACGACGGCCTCGAATCGGTCGCGGAGGATCGGGACGACTTTGTCCTCGTCAGGAATCTCGCCGGACGCGGCGAGCGCGGCATAGCGCCGCTCGATGAGGGCGTCGGCCGCAGCGCCGGCGTTGCTGACCAGCGTGTTCACGACGGCGGAGTCAGCGAAGAGCAGATCCGCGTAGTCCTTGATCCCCATCTTGTCCTCCAGCAGGAATGGCTGCCGGAGGTGCCGCGGGTCGCCGCCGTAGGTCGACTTGATGCTGTCGAACACGTTGGGGCTGGTCCGCCAGAGCCGAGCGGGGGAGAAGGGCTCGACCTCGACCTCGCCGCTGAACAGCTTCTCGTGGTCAACGTGATTGCCGAACGAGGGGCTCTTCAGCTTGGCGTAGATGTCCGACTGGTTCCCTGACTTCGCGAGCTCACCGTCGATCCAGCGGGTCACGGCGCCCCGCTCGCGCGTCTTGGGCTGCTTCCCGTCGGAGGGGGGCATGGCCTCCACGACGAGCTGCAGCAGCACGGTCTTCCAGAGCTCTATGTCCTGCCCTTCGGCGAGGAGGGGGCTGATCTCGACGAGGTTGACGTTGCCTTCCGACCGGGTGCCGTTGTGGCACCTCGCGCAGTAGCGGTCCAGGAACGGCCGCACCTCCTCCTGGAAGGCCGGCTCGTCGGCGCGGGACCGCTCCGTGGTTCGGGAGGCCGCGGGAGTCGAGGAGGTGGACCCGAACAGGATGGCGGACACGATCAGCAACCCGGGACCAAGGCGGGCCATGGAGGCCCTGCGTCCAAGCCCAGAGCGGGACGGGGTTGGTTGCTGAAGTTGGCCCATGGACGGTCGTCAACCCCTCCGGGCTTCCTTCGCAACCTATCGGTTGCGCCAACATCCCACAAGCTGCTCGGGGCAGGGGAGGAGCTGCCCTTCCCTGACCGGCTCGTCCTGAAGCAGGACCGAGCGAAGCGTGATGCGGGGCGGCTCAGTCGCCGGACTCCGCGCGTCCCTTGAGGCTCTGGAGCCCCCTGTCGAACATGTCGCTGATTTGCGCCTCCATCAAGGGCGTCATCAGCCCGGCCAGCGCTCTCGGCATGAAGTCGGCGACGTTGCCCTCCATGGTCCACGTCACGGTGGTGGACCCTCCGGCCTCCGCATAGGTCATCGCGCAGTCCGCCGGCGCCCGTCGGCCGTCCATGATGAAGGCCATCTCGTACGCGATGCCGGTCGTCGGGTCGGCCTTGGTGAGCGTCAGCTCTCCGTCTCCCTGGTCGGAGGTCCAGGTCTGGCTGGCGCCGACCCCGACGGTCTTCTCGCCATAGGTGGTGACGATGGAGGGGTCCTCCTCCTCCCAGGGCGCCCACGCTGGCCACTTCTGAAGGTCAGCGACGTGGGTATGGATGACGGCGGGGGCGGCGTTGATCGTGGCGACGCGTTCGATGCGGTAGGTGGTGGGCATCAGCGACCCCGCGACGGCGATGGCGGCGATCAGCAGGATCAGGACGGCGAGGGTTCGGGTCAGGACTTTCTTCATGGGGCTCGAGTTCTCCTGGTTGGCAGAGGTCAGGCGTCCTCGACGCGGCAGGCGACGAGGTCGGGGGCGGCCTTCAACGGTCGCGGCGCAGGTCGAAGACGCCCATCTCGGAGACGTCCTCGCCGATGATCGAAGTCCAGTGCTGCTCGACGTGGTCGTCGCTCAGGAACACGAGGGTCATGGCGCCCATGTAGTGCTCCGCGGGGTCCTTGAGGTCGCGGACGCTGACCGCCTCGAACTCGAGGCGGTCGCCGTCCAGGCCGCGGGCCCGCATGAACGGCTGGTTCCCCGCGCCGCAGTAGTGCGTCATGGTGAGGCTGTTGCCGTCGAGGGTGTACATGTTCGTCATCTCGTGCTCGGTGCCGGGGCCCATGAGCTCCCGGACCGCTGACCCGGACGAGGTGACCTCGAACACGTGCACCATCTCGCCGTAGGGAGTGGTCGAGACCCAGCGCCCCTCGAGGGCGGCGACCGCGTCGAACATGGGAGCCCGGATCGACTCATCCGCCTCGACCACTTCGAGGGAGCCCTCGGTGGAGGCGCAGGCTGAGCCGAGGACGAGGGCGCAGGAGACAAGGAGGTTCTTCATAATCAGGAGGCAGGCTCTTTTGAGGACTTGGGGGACACGCTGGCGCCGCCGTCGGCGCCATCTCGCAGCCGCTGCTTGGAGATCTTGCCGGAGCCGGTCTTGGGGAGCTCGGAGAGGAGCTCGATCTGCTTGGGGACCTTGTAGCCCGCGAGGTGCGCGCGGCAGTGCTCTTTGAGCGCCTCGGCGGTGGCGTCGGCGGAGAGGACCACGGCAGCCCGGACCTCCTCGCCCCACTTCGCGGACGGGACGCCGTAGGCGGCGCACTCGAGGACCGCGGGGTGCTCGTAGAGGGCGTTCTCGACCTCGGTGGAGTACACGTTCTCGCCGCCGCTGAGGATCATGTCCTTCTTGCGATCCACGATGTTCAGCCAGCCCTCCTTGTCGATGGTGGCGAGGTCCCCCGTGTGGAACCAGCCGTCCCGGAAGGCCTGGGCCGTCTCCTCGGGGCGGTTCCAGTAGCCGGGCGTGACGGTGGAGCCGCGGGCGATGATCTCGCCGACGCTCCGGTCGTCCCGGGGGACCGGGCGGCCATCGTCATCCACGACCCGGAGCTCGACGGTCTCGAAGGGCCGGCCCGTGCGGGCGCGGCGGGCGAGCTGCGCCTCCTCGCTGAGCTCGCGGTGCTTCGGCTCGAGCACGGAGAGGGTCAGGTAGGGGCTGGTCTCGGTGAGGCCCGACGCCTGAACGTACTCGCAGCCGAAGGTCTCGAGGACCTCACGCACCGCGGCGGGGGAGATGGGGGCGCCGCCGGAGAGCACGAGGCGCAGGCTGCCGCCGGTGAAGCCGCAGCCGGGCGCGGCGGCGAGCATGCGCTGGAGCATGACGGGCACCAGGTTGGAGACGGTCACGCCCCGCGCCGCCATCATGGCCAGGGCCGCCTCGGCCTCGAACTCCGGCAGGAAGGCGTGCTGGCCGGCGACGGCGGTGATGGCGAGGCTCGCCCACGCGTCCGCCAGGTGGAACATGGGGGCGATGTGACCCCACACGTCGTCTCCCGCGAGGTCCAGCTCGCTCGTGGCGGCGAGGGCGTGCTCGACGACGTTGCGGTGGGTGAGGGGGACGCCCTTGGGGCGACCGGTGGTGCCGCTGGTGTAGTAGAGGTGGCACACGTCGTCGGGCTCACAGGGCGCGGGCAGGAACGCCGGACCGGGGAGCTCGGCCAACCTCAGGCCCATGGGGGAGCTCCCCGCGCCCGCGCCGAGCCACGCCACGGCGGGCGGTGCGTCGAGCCCCTCGAGCGCCGCGTCCAGCACGGGGCGGAAGTCTTCGTGGGCGATCACCAGCGCCGGCTCGGCGTCCTCGAGGACGGCGCGGAGCTCGGCGGCCGCGAGCCGGTGGTTGAGCGGGACCAGCACCGCGCCGGCTCCCGCACAGGCGAAGGTCCAGGTCAGGAAGGCCGGGGTGTTGCGCTCCATCAGGGCCACCCGATCCCCGCGCGCGATGCCGCGGTCTCGCAGGGCGGTGGCGAGGGACGCCGCGGAGCGGTGGAGCGCGGCGTACGGCACGGGCGCTTCGCCTGTGGCGATGGCCGGTGCGTCGGGGGCGCGTTCGACGGCGTGCTCTAGGAGACCCCAGGTGGTGCTCGGCTGGCTCACACCGCCAGCATCGCCGCTCGCGACGATGTGCGCCACCCCGGTTCAGCTCGGAGGAGCGGCGTCCGGCGAATCGCCCCAGTCGCGTTGCATCTCCAGGAACGTCACAGAGGCGGTCCAGGCCAGGAAGCTGATGCCTACCAGGGCCTCCGTGCCGCACAGGATCGTGACCGGGCCCTGGGGGATGTAGTCGCCGTAGCCCACCGTGGTGAAGGTGATCACCGAGAAGTAGATGTAGTCCAGCGCGCCCTCGCTGAAGCTGCCGCTGATGGACCCGAGCTCGGGCCAGGCGTGGAGCAGCCAGTAGAGGAACCCGAACATCCAGATCTCGATCACGTGGGCCACGATCATCACCAGGATCAGGGCCACGATCCGCATCCGGCGCGAGAGCGACGTGCGCGGCAGGACCCGGATGGTGAAGGCCATGGCCTCGTAGTGGATGAGCACGGACACCACGACCGCCACGGCCGAGATCGCCGCCATCACGAGGTGAGGGCCGGTGACGTCGAAGGTCTGCCGGGGGATCTGTTCCGTGAGGGCAAGCATGGCCGGCGAGGATAGCGGTTCGATGAGCCCGACCTAGTATCCGCTCGCCTGTCCGTCCTTGCGTGACTCGGAGGCGCCCGCGTAGACGCCCGTGACCGGGTCCCGGCGGATGGCCTGATACCCGCCGTACACGCCGACCTTCTGCTGCAGCACGTGCCCCCGGCGCGCGAGGCCGCGGCGGACCTCCGGGGCGATGCCGCTCTCCAGGTGGACGAAGCCGCCCTTCTCCATCACCTCGCCCGTGGGCTGTGACGAGCCCGTGTGGACGATGCGAGGGGCGTCGCCGGCCTCCTGGGTGTTCATTCCGAAGTCGACCATGTTGACCACGATCTGGACGTGTCCCTGGGGCTGGGTTGCTCCGCCCATGACGCCGAAGGCCATCAGGGGCGCGCCGTCCTTCGTCATGAAGGCGGGGATGATCGTGTGGAAGGGCCGCTTCTCGGGCGCGTAGCTGTTGGGCCGGCCCTCGCGCAGGTCGAAGAGCTCGCCGCGGTCCTGGAGGCAGAAGCCAAGACCGGGCGGGGTCATGCCCGACCCCATGCCCCGGTAGTTGCTCTGGATGAGGGAGACCATCATTCCGTCGCGGTCGGCGGTGCACAGGTAGATGGTGTCGCCCTCCTCCAGGGCCGGGTTGCCGGCGTCCACGGCGCGCGCGGCCCGCTCAGTGATCTCCGCGCGGCGACGGGCGGCGTACTCACTGGAGATCAGCTCCTCCACGGGCGCGGGCGCGAAGGCAGGGTCGGCGTAGAAGCGGGCGCGGTCCGCGAAGGCGAGCTTCTTGGCCTCGGTGAACAGGTGCAGGTACTGCTCGCTGCCGAAACCCATGGCAGCGATGTCGTAGCCCTCGAGCACCTGGAGCATCTGGAGGGCCGCGATGCCCTGTCCGTTGGGGGGGAGCTCCCAGACGTCGTAGCCGCGGTAGTTCACGCTGACGGGGTCCACCCACTCGCCGCGGTGGGCGCGGAGGTCGTCGGCGGTGAGGAAGCCGCCGGCCTCGGCCATGTAGCGCCCGATCGTCTCGGCGACCTCGCCGTCGTAGAACCCCGCGCGCCCCTCGGCCGCGATGCGGGCGTAGGTGTTCGCGAGGCCAGGGTTCCTGAACAGCTCCCCGGCCTTTGGCGCCTGGCCGTCGACGGTGAACGTCTCGAGGAATCCAGGGAAGCGGCCGCGGGTCCGCACGCTCAGGCCCCAGTAGTAGGCGATGAGCTCCGTGATGGGTGCGCCCTCGTTGGCATAGGCGATGGCGGGGGCGAGGACCTCGTCCAGGGGCAGCTTGCCGAAGCGCCCGTGGAGCGCGCACCACCCGTCCACGGCGCCGGGCACGCTCACGGGCAGCGGGCCGTAGGCCGGGATCTTCTCCTGGCCGGTCTCACCGAGGGCCTCGAGGAGGCGGGCACGGGTCAGGCTCTTGGGGGAGCGCCCGCTCCCGTTGTAGCCGGAGAGCTCACCGGCCTTGGGGTCCCACACGATGGCGAACAGGTCGCCGCCGATGCCGCAGCCGGTGGGCTCGACCAGCCCGAGCACCGCGTTGGCCGCGATGGCGGCGTCCATCGCCGACCCTCCGCGCTTGAGCGTGTCCACCGCCACCTGGGTCGCCAGGGGCTGGCTGGTGGCGGCCATGCCGTGGCGGGCATGGACCTCGGAGCGGGTCGCGAAGGCGCGCCCGGTGATTCGATCTCCCATGGGCTGGGCGTGGGGGGCAGGCGCAGCCAGGGCAGCTGCGGTGAGCAGGGTGGCGAGAGCGGGCGTGGGGAGGGGCATGGGCACGGAGGCGTCGGAATCCGGGGTGACGAGCCGCCGCCACTCTAGACTGTCCACAGATCTGCCGTGCGGCCCGGGTCGAGAGCCTGCAGTCACGCGGTCGACGAGCCCCCAGCAAGCGCGTGTTCCGCCGTCGAAGACCACCCGAGCGTTCCGCCGACCACCGCCCGGGTGAGCGGCCGGAGGTGATCGAGGTGGAGGTCGAGCGCATCGACCCGGAGCCCTCCAGTGGCCAGAGGCTCCGGCGGCGGGCCGTGCAGACCCTGGCGCCGGTCCTGCTCGCGATGCTGATCGACGCCGGCGACCTCGCGACCTTCCCCGGCACCACGGTCATCGCGCTGCCCCTGGGGATGCTGGCGGGCTACCTGTTCTCCGGCTTCCTGCGGGTCGCCACGCCGTGGCGCATCCTCATCTCCTGCATCACCGGGCTCTACTGGGCGCTGCCCTTCACCGGCTTCTTCCCGCTGGCGACGAGCATCACCACGGTCACGGAGTTCTTCAGCGGGAAGCCCGCCGAGGACGGGTCCCGGCCCTGAAGGGGAGCCCTGAAGGGGACTAGCCGAGCAGGTCCGGCAGCATGGCCGCGGCCTTCTCGCGCGCCTTGATGACGCACTGGTCCGAGTTGTCGTACTCGAAGCGGCCGAAGCGGCCGAGGGGGTTGAGGCCCTGGCCCTCCATCCAGTCCAGCACCAGGCCGCGCCGCCGCTGGTACTCGTGGTCGAAGACCACGTAGGCGTGGTTCACCTGGCTGCGGTCCGTGAAGAGGATCTCGTCCCGCTTGAGGAGCCCGGCGACCTCGAGGCCCTGGAGCATCTCCTGCTCGAGCTCCTGTCCGGGGAAGGGCTGGCCGCCGGGCGTCGTGATCTCGATCAAGAAGGAGGTCTTCCCCTCCGGCGCGTTGCCCGGGGAGTAGTTGGACATGTAGGTCACGCGGTTCGCGGGGCCCTGCTTCTTCTGGGGGAGGTAGATCCAGGAGAGGTTGGGGTGCTCCTCGCGGTCCATGGCGACCAGGTAGGTGACCAGGCCGTTGTACTCGAGCTCGCGCATGGCGCGCGCCACGTCGTCGGGCAGGCCCTCGATGATCTCCGGGAGGTACGTGAGCGCGATCGTGTTGACGACCACGTCGAAGTCCTCGTCGTTCACCGACCACCCGTCGCCCTTGCGGCGCACGGAGGTCACCGGGGTGTTCAGGCGGATCTGGCTCTCGAGGGTGCCAGCGAGACCGTCCGTGATGCCCTGGAAGCCGCCGGTCTTGGGGTAGTAGAAGATCGACTGGTGGGTGTAGCCCTCGGTGCGGATGCCGACGGCGGCGCGCAGGACGTCCTCCACCGGCGCGTCGGGCACGCGGCCGGCGACCCAGTCGCTGGTGATCTGCTCCAGCGGCCGCTTCCAGATCTTCTCGTTGTAGGGATCCATGAAGTGGTCGGCGATGCCGTCGCCGAACCGCCAGCGGATCCAGTTCTTGAAGTCAGCCGGCGCCTCGGAGCCCGTCATCTTCCGGGCGTGCCAGGCCTCGACGTAGCCCTTGAGGCAGTCGAAGTTCGCGTCCTTCGGCAGGTCCCCGATCCCGTTCTCAAAGGGGTAGTGCACCCAGCGATCCTCGAAGCGGATCTTGGTGTTCCGGTCCCGCTCGACGAAGGCGTCATCGCCGCCCGCCTCGTCCTTCATCCACTGCATGGCGTCGGCGTCCTTGCTGAAGAGGATGTGCCCGCCCGCCACGTCGTAGGTGAAGCCGTCCACCGTCTTCGAGAGGCACAGGCCCCCGGCGACGGGGCCCGCCTCGAACAGGTGGAGGGAGCCCATGGGGACGCCGCCCTGCTGGAGGAAACGGGCGAGGGCCATGCCGGAGATACCGGCTCCAAGAATCGCGATCTTCAAAGGATGGGCTCTGGGAAGGAGAGGAGCGTCTCGCCGGAAGGATACCGGGGCGGGGGAGGCCGTGCGGAGGTCAGCGGCTCCTGATCAGGGACGCGCGGTCCGGGAGCGCACCTGGCAGGGCCCGCTCCATGTCCTCCAGCCAGCGTCGGGCGTCCGTGACGTACCCGGCCGTCGGTCGCACCCCCGGGCAGGCGGCCTCGAAGTGCCCGTTGAAGGCGTCCATCACCAGCTCGCGGGCGTACTTGGCGAAGCAGCTGCCCAGGGCGGTGGGGAGGGAGAGAGTGTCCCCCTTCTGGACAAAGCGAATTCGCATGCGCCGCTCGCCCGAGGTGACCAGGTAGTGGCTCTCCTGTCGGCTCTCCGAGAGGACGCGGACGGTGGAGAAGGGGACCAGCACGGACAGGGCCCGGCCGTACCGCGCGCGGCCACCGAGGCGGTCGCAGGTGAAGTCGAGGCCCTCCTCCCCGAACCGCTCGAACAGGTCGAGGATGACCCGGGAGTGGTAGGACCACAGGGTCGCGCCCTTGTTGTCGGTACGCCTGAAGGACTCGTTCAGGGCACCGGCAGGGATCACGGCGACCCCCGCCGAGACCACCTCGGCGCTGGCCTCTCGGAGGCTCGCCTCGAGCCGCTCGAGGTGCTCGGCGAGGCTTGCGGGCTCGCAGTGGAGGGGAAGAGAGTCGGGCAGCGAGGCGTACCAGGGGTGGGCGGCGAGCACATCGGGCCCGGGGGAGAGGCCGTCGGGTGCGCTCCCGAGCAGGTCCTCGGCGCGGCGCACCGGGCTGCCGGCGGCGTGCAGGAAGGTGAGGGCAGTGGCCTCGAGCCGCCGTGCGCCGCGGGGGTTCCGTGTGAAGACCTTCTTGGAGTCGGTGACCACGAGTCGGTCGCGGTCGTCACCGGGCGCGTCGCTGACGGCGTCAGGGAGCGTCGACCAATCGAGGGTGCCCGCGCGCCGGAAGGCTGAGAACCCGATGGTCAGCGGCCCGAGCATGGGGCCGTAGCCGGCCTCGTCGAGGCCAGCGTGCACGTTCATGGCCGCGTCCGTGCTCACGCGCTGGCGGCGAAGTTGTCCACCGGCGCCGGCTCGCGGCGCTTGATGAACACCAGCAGCAGGACGAGCGCGACCGACCCGAGGACGAGGGAGACGAGCTGGGAGGTGGAGAACATCCCGTCGAACCACAGGCCGCGGATCTTGTCCCCGCGGAAGCCCTCGATGGTGAAGCGGCCGACGGAGTAGAGGACGAGGAGCACGAGGGTGACCTGACCGGCGTACTGCCGCCGGCGGATCATCCACATGCCGAAGAGGCCGATGGCGAGGGCGTTGATGCTCATCCACGGCTGGGTGGCCCAGAGCACCTGGCCCGCGTTCTCCGCGCCGAAGAGGCTGGCCTCGGGGAGCGGGTCGGGGACCCGGATCGTGAGGGGGAAGGGCAGCCCCTCCGAGCCCGCGGGGACCACCTTGCCGAAGTCGTGCACGTGGCTCGCTCCAGTCGGGCAACAGTACACGCAGGGGGGATTGTCGCAATGGTTGCAGCGCTCGCTGCGAATCTCCTGGTGCAACCGGGGAAACCTCCCCTTGGTCTCGGTGACGATCCAGTCGCGGTTGAGACCGTCGGGCACATTGTTCTCGGTCTTGCAGGCCACCACGCAGTCCATGCAGCCCACGCAGCGCTTGGT
>CAZEFP010000014.1:0-18324 GCA_964511565.1 uncultured Planctomycetaceae bacterium | reverse complement strand
ACCGGCGGGTCATCGCCGCGGGGGGCCCGGCGATCCTGTTCAAGCGGCCCCGCGGCGCCGCGTTCCCCGCGGTGACCAACCTCTTCGGGACCGCCCGCCGGGTCCAGCTCGCGTTCGGCGACCGGCCGGAGGATGTGGTGCAGCGCATCGCCGCCCTCCCGGAGGAGGCGCTCCCGCCCACCCCGAAGAAGCTGTGGGCCCAGCGATCCCTCCTGGCGTCGCTGACCCGGGTCGGCCTGAAGCGCGGTCGGCGGGGGCCGGTCACCCAGGTCATCGACCGCTCGCCGGACCTCACCAAGCTCCCGGCGCTGACCACCTGGGCGAGGGACGGCGGCCCCTTCGTGACCTTTCCTCTTGACGACACGGCGCACCCCGAGAACGGCGGGCTCAACCTGGGCATGTACCGCGCCCAGCTCTTCGATGATGGCGGCGTCGGCATGCACGCCCAGATCGGAAAGGGTGGCGGGTTCCACCTGGCCGAAGCGGAGCGGCTCGGCCGCCCCCTCCCCGTCCACGTGCACGTGGGCGGTCCCCCCGCCCTGGTCCTCGCCGCGATCGCGCCGCTGCCGGAGAACGTCCCCGAGGTCCTCCTGGCGAGCCTGGTGCTGGGCCAGAGGCTCGACCTGTGCCGTCCCGCCGGCGGCGGCGACCTCCCGCTCGTCTCCCGCGCCGAGTTCGTCCTCGCGGGCAAGATCTCGCCCGGCGCGCGCCGCCCGGAGGGACCGTTCGGCGACCACTACGGCTACTACTCGGAGACGCACGACTACCCCTGGTTCCAGTGCGACACGATCTACCGCAGGCGCGATGCCGTGTGGCCCGCGACGGTCGTCGGGAAACCGCGCCAGGAGGACTTCTTCATCGGTGACTACCTCCAGGAGCTCCTCCTACCCCTCGCGAAGGTCGCCATGCCCGGAGTGCTCGACCTCTGGAGCTACGGGGAGACCGGCTACCACGCGCTGGCGGCGGCGGTGGTCCGCGAGCGGTACCGGCGCGAGGCGATGGTCTCCGCCTTCAGGATCCTCGGCGAGGGCCAGCTCTCCCTGACCAAGTTCCTGCTGGCCACCGACCGGCCCGTCGAGCTGAAGGACTTCGCCGCCACCCTGCGGCACATCCTCGAGCGGGCGGACTTCCGGACCGACCTGTTCGTGCTCTCGAACCTCTCCATGGACTCCCTCGACTACGCGGGGCCGCGGATCAACGAGGGGAGCAAGGGCGTCCTCCTCGGCCTCGGTGAGCCACGCCGCAAGCTCCCCGAGACCTTCGTGGGGACCCCGGCGCGCCCAGCGGGGCGGGTCGAGGTCTTCACCGACGGGGCGCTCTGCGTGGAGTGCCCCCCCCACGCCGAGGCCCCGGACGCCGCGGCGCTCGTGGCCGGCGATCCCGCCTTCGAAGACTGGCCCCTCGTGGTCCTGGTCGATGATGCAGGCGCCGCCAGCAAGAGCGCCATGAACTTCCTCTGGACGACCTTCACCCGGTTCGACCCGGCCCGCGACCTCTTCGCCCGCGAGGTCGAGCTCGTCCACCACCACCCCTCTTTCACTCCACCGATCGTGATCGACGCTCGAATGAAGCCGGACTACCCGGCGGAGCTGTTCTGCGATCCCGAGACAGCGGCGACCGTGGACCGGCGCTGGGCGGAGTACTTCCCGGGGGGCGGTATCGAGATGGGAGACTCCGACCTCGGCCACCTCTCAAGGTGAAGGCCCGAGCCAGGGCCTGATAGTCTCACCGGGTGCGGCGCCTCCTCCGAGCTCTTGCGTGCCTCGGCGCGCTCTCCCCATCGACGGCCCCTGGCCAGGAGGCCGTCGAGCCCCTGACGCCGGCGCCTTATTTCCTGGGCGACGGGCTGAGAGCAAGCGCCGGCAGCGTCGATGCTCGCCTCCGTCTGCGCCTGCATGCCGACCTCATCGAGTCGCGCCTCGGCGAGCTGGGCCAGGTCCCCAGCGGGAGCGACGGAGGCGCCGCCGATATCCGCCGCGCCAGGGCCATGTTGGACCTCCGCGGCGCCGAGGGTTCGGCGCTCCGACCCTTCCGGCTGCGCGCCCAGGTGGACTTCCAGGACCTCGAGGTCCGCTGGCTCGACCTCTACGCCCGCTACGACGGGATCTTCTCGGCGGGCGGGATCGTCGAGAGTGACGTGCGCCTCGGCGAGTTCCGGGAACCGTTCGGACTCGAGGCGATGACCAGCGTCACCTACCTCCCGTTCATCGAGCGCTCGACCGCGACCAACACGTTCACGCCGGGCCGGTCCCGTGGCGGTCAGGCCTCGATCCGCTCGGC
The DNA here is from genome assembly GCA_964511565.1 of uncultured Planctomycetaceae bacterium. Classification (GTDB taxonomy): domain Bacteria; phylum Planctomycetota; class UBA1135; order UBA1135; genus Saltatorellus. The sequence goes on along the minus strand of CAZEFP010000014.1, from coordinate 16,044 downwards.
ACACGGGCTCGTTCAAGCCGGCGCCTTTCGACGCTCGGACGGGCGCCCGTTCCCGGACGAGGCGCTGGATGAGCGGGCCCTCACGGCCCGCGCGGTCTGGCAGGGTGACGGCCAGGGGCTGACACAGGCAGGCGGATCGATCTCCCTCAGGGATCCCCGAGGTGACCTCCTCGTGTTCCGCGGCACCACGGGCTCGAGGCTCCTGGAGAGGATCGCGGACACCGGCTCCATCGCCGCGGAGCGCGCCATCGTCGGAGGCCTCGAGGCCCTCCTCCGTCAGGGACCTTGGACCGCGCAGACGGAGGCCTTCGGCCTCTGGATCGATGACGCGAACGGGATCAACGGCGAGTCGTTCCTCTCCGGAGGCTACCTCTCCGTCTCCCGCTTCCTTGGCGCGGGGGAGACCAGCTGGACGCGGGGCCGAGGCTCGCTGGGGCCCCCGCAGGTCGAGGGCGCGCTCCGACGGGGCGGTGGCGGCTCGCAGGCCATGGAAGTCGTGGCGCGCCTCAGCTACACGGACCTGACCGGGGGGGCGATCGAGGCGGGCCGGGTCCTGGACCTCGAGACCGGGCTCAACGTCTACCTCAGCCCGACGACCCGGCTGATGCTGCACTGGGTCGGCGTCAGCGCCGCGGCTCCTGGCGGCCCGAGCGAGGAGGGCTGGGCCCTCCTGGGCCGGCTCCAGGTGCAGATCTAGTCCATCGGAGCGAGGTTCAGGACCACACGGAAGGTGCTCCCGACCCCCGGGGCGCTGTCGAGCTCGATCGATCCATCGAGCCACTGGACGAGGTGCTTCACGATGGACAGCCCGAGCCCGGTCCCGCCGACCTCCAGCGAGCGAGCCTTGTCGACTCGATAGAACCGCTCGAAGACCCTCGCCTGATCCTCGAGCGGGATGCCGAGGCCGTTGTCCGTCACGGCGAGCACCGCCTTGCCCTCCTCGTGCCGGAGGCTGACCACCACCTTGCCGCCCGTCGGTGTGTACTTCAGGGCGTTGTCGAGGAGGTTGTCGAAGATCTGACGGAGCGCCTCTCGATCCGCCATCACAGTGAGCTCCCCGTCGACCGCCTCGATGGTCACGCTCTGATCTCGGCTCTCGGCCGTGGGCTCATGGCGGCGTACGCCCTCCACCACGAAGGCCCGGAGGTCGACCGGAGCGAGGGCCGGCCGACTGGCGTCCTCCTCGATCCGGGCCAGACTGAGCAGGTCCATCACCAGGTGGTTGAGCCGATCCACGTTCTTCTGAACGATCTCCAGGAAGCGCTGACCCCGCTCTCCGTCCGCTCCGGCCCCGTCCATGAGCATCTCCACGTAGCCGCGGATGTTGGTCAGGGGCGTCTTGAGCTCGTGGCTCACGTTGGCGACGAAGTCCCGCCGGATGCGCTCCAGCCGGCGAACCTCGGACACGTCGTTGAGCACCACCACGACCCCGACCGCGTTCCCGTCCTGGAAGCTGTGGGCCTCCGCGAGGACCAGGGCGGTCTCGTCGACCTCGCTCAGCTCGAGCTCCCGCCGCGCCGGGATCTCCGTTGACCGGGCCTGGTGGACCAGCGCCACCAGTCCGGCGAGCTTGCCATCGCGCCACGCCACGGGGTCGGAGTCGTCCTCGCTCATGCCCAGCAGGGTCCGCGCGGCATGGTTGGAGAAGGTGACGTGGTCGCGTTCATCGAGCGCGAGGACCCCTTCGGTCATGCCGGCGACCATCGCTCGGAGCCGCTCCTGACCCGCGGTCAGGTCCGCGACCTGCTGATTGATGTCCTCTCCGAGTTGCTCGAAGGACTGGGCGAGGTCGCCGACCTCGTCGCCGCCGCGGGCCCGCTTGGGTATCCGCGCCGCGGCCTCGTAGTCCCCGCCGCTCATGGCGACGGCGACGGCGCGCATCTCGACCAGCGGCGTCGAGAAGCGCCTGACGACGAACGCTCCGACCAGCAGGGCCGGCAGGCTGGCGATCAGGGCGCCCAAGAGGAGGAGGCGCGCGACCTCCCGCTCCTTCTGCCGGAGCGACTCGGTGAGCACCGCCACGCGCACGAGGCCGCCGAGGTCCCGGTCGTGATCCCGGCACACTGCGACGTAGAGGGTCTCCTGGCCGGTGGTGGCGCTCGTCCGGATCGCGACCCCCTCCCCCAGGGTGATCGCATCGCGGATCTCACGCCGGCCGCGGAGGTGGTTCTCCATCGTGTCCGGGTCCTTCTCGGAGTCGGCGAGGACCGTACCGTCCCGCTGGATCATGGTGATCCGGCGCCCGGTCCGCAGGCTCACCTCGGCGACCCTCCGCCGGAGGTAGCGTCGGTCCACCCCGCTGAAGTCATCCTGCGACAGCTCCCCGAGGGCCACGGCCACGTTCCGCAGGTCCGTCGAGACCTGCTCCTGCAAGCTGCGACTGTACTTGTCGTACACGAGCGCGCCGATCGCGCCGACCGTCAGGAAGATGAGGAGCGCGTAGGAGCTGAACAGCCTCCAGAAGAACTTGGAGCGAAACATCGCGCTGACCAAATTAGCGCCTGAGCGCGCCCGGAGTGAAGGAGATCAGCGCTCGTCGCTGGGTGGTCTCCGCCGGGATGCGTCGTCCAGGGAGGCAAGGCCAGGCGGGAGCCGGAGGGCCTGGGAGGACGTTCCAGCCCCCTCGCTTCAGTCGATGACCTTGTAGCCCACGCCGCGCACGGTGACGATCGTGCCGCCGTGGGACCCGAGCTTCTTGCGGATCGAGCTGACGTGGACGTCGATGTTGCGATCGAGGATCACCGCCTCGCCGTCCGTCAGGCTCTCGACGAGTTCGTCCCGGCTGTAGACCCGCCCGGGGTACTTGGCGAGGCGCCAGAGGAGTCGGAACTCCGACCGGGTGAAGACCACCGGGACATCGTCGATCGTGACCTCGTGACGCTCCTTGTCGAGCGTCACCGGGCCCAACTCGATCCTCAGACGGGCCTCGGCCGCCGGCTGGCCGCGCCGCAGGACAGCGCGGATCCGCGCGATCAGCTCCCGCGGGCTGAAGGGCTTGCGCACGTAGTCGTCGGCCCCGAACTCGAGCCCGACCACCACGTCGCTCTCCTCACCCCTGGCGGTGAGCATCATGACGGGGATGGCCTTCGTGCCGCTGTCCTCCTTCAACGCTCGGCATACCTGGAGGCCATCAAGGCCCGGCAGCATCAGGTCGAGGAGCACCAATGCTGGCTTGCGGCGCTTCGCCTCCGAGAGCCCTTTTTCTCCGTTCCGCGCGATCAGGACCGTGTAGCCCTCTCGCTCGAGGGAGTACTCGAGGAGCTCGACGATGTCAGGATCGTCTTCGACGATGAGGATGGTCTCTTTTCCCATTGGATGGTTGGCTCGTTGGCGATCAGGCTCGCCGCCGAGCATCAAGGGAGTGTGAATCCAGGAACAGGTTCAAGCTAGACCGGTCCATCCGGACCATCAATCGCGGGGACCGAAGCCGTAGAAGCCCGGGTCCCGAAGCTCCGGGACGTCTTCCACGGGGAGCAGGACGGTGCGCACCGCCCAGATGTCCTTGAAGATCCGATACTCAACGGCGGTCCGGTCGAGGTACTCGACGCCCGCGCTCCCACCGGTCCCGGTCCTGCGACCGATGACCCGCTCGACCATCCGCGCGTGACGCTGGCGGAAGATCACGAAGCCCTGCTCGACCTCGAGGAGCGCCGCTAGAACCTCGCGCGGCCACGCCAGGAGCGGGAGCTCTCGGTACGACTCGAGGAAGACGAGCGCAGCGCGGACCGCTCCGGAGGAAGCGCGGACCTCCGGGTCACCGGGGGCGAGGAACTCCTCCACCGAGGCCCGCTCACGTTGGTAGTTGGCCGCCAGGCGCTCCTGCGCGACCTCAACGTCTCGCCCGGTCTCCGCCGCCACGGCTCCCGCGTGATCCCTGGTCCGCCCGATCACCTTCCTGTGTGCCTCGAGGTATCTCTCCACGAAGCCGGCGGAGTCGCTCTCCACCTCCCCGTCGGCGTTCAGGGTGGCGTCGATCGGCGTCCTCTTCAGCCACGCCTCGATCGCCTCCTTGAGGTTCGGCCCATCCGCCATGGTCTCCTCGACCCTGCGGAGCGCCGGGCTCGAGCCACCGCCCGGCTTCTCCAGCGCGGCCAGGTGACTCCCGGGGGGGCCAAGCGGGATCCGATCGGCCTCATCGAGCCCGAACAGGACCTCGATCTGTCGCAACTGAGCGCTCTGGAAGCCGCTGGCCGGCATCAGCTTGTCCCGGAAGCTCAGGTAGGCCCGGGTGGAGATCGTCTCGACCACCGCGAAGTGTTCGACGGCGACCCGGAAGATCGTCGCGATCCGCCTGAGCCGCTCCACCACTCCAGAAAGCTCTTGCTCGGCGACCTGCGGGGCCATGAACAGGTCCCGGGCGCTCTTGAGATCCCGGAGTACGAGCTTGAACCACAGCTCGTAGACCTGGTGCACGGTGACGAACAGCGCCTCCTCGTTGGTGATCTCCTCATCATCCGCGGCGAGTCCCTGCTGGAGTGAGAGGAGCTCCTCCACCCGGATGTAGTCCCAGTAGGTCGTCGGAGCTGGCTTCATGGGGGCCGAGAATACCCTGCAGGGTCAAGGGCGATGGCCGCCGACGGGTGGTTCCGGTGCCGGCGGGTCACCAGCCGACTCACCGGCGCTCTGGCAGCGCGTTGAGGGCCCAGTCATAGTCCAGGTATCGGACCCTGAGCCTCGGACCCGCCTCGCGAAGGGCGGCCGCGAGCGGCCCGGGCTCGAGCTGCGCCACGATCCACCGGATCACCTCGGGGTCCCCGTCGCCGAAGTCCTCCTCGAACCAATCGAAGATCTTCGAGACCCGGATCGCTCCCTGGTTGATGCGGAGGTCATTGCGGCTCGAGTCCGTCAGCCACGAGCGGACCTGTTCCGTGAGCTGGCGCTCGAGGGTCACCGCCCGATAGGGCTCCGGGCGCAGCGGCGGACAGCCCCGAGAGGCGCAATTGACCGCCGCGTGGCGCCGGGCGTCTTCGACCCGCGGACGGAGGATCCGGTGCTCGATGTCATCCAGACAGAGCCTGCGTCCCTTCTCCTTTGGATCGAACGCCCCCATCGGAATGAAGCGCCGCTTCCACGGGGTGGTGAACCAGCCGCCAATGTCCTTGATGCTCTCCACCGGGCCCTCATCGCGCACCAGCTGGAGGGTGAAGGCGTTGTACGCGTTGATCCAGAAGGCGAAACGCTGGGCTCGCGTCCACTTCCCAACCTCGGTCGTCGTGACCGAGGAGAGCGCCGCGAGGTAGGTGTCGAGGGCTTCGGGGGACCGCCGGAGCGAGGCGTAGTCCACCAACCCATCCTCGAGCACCTCGTCGAGCACACTCCCCAGCGCCCCGTGCCCGTGATCGAACGGCTCATCCAGGGAGCGCCAACCCAGCACGAGGCTCAGACCGGCGAGCAGCGCTGCCATTCGGAGGATGGAGAGGTCGAGGGTGGTCATCACGGTGCCTTCGGATCGCAGGGCGTGTCGGATGAACCGGGCACCTCAATCGAATCGCGACGCCGCGCCGATCAGCGGGAGTGCCGGCTCGAGGGCCGCCGCACCCGGGCGGCCGCGTCCGTCCGATGTCCATCGCAGGCAGCCCCCAGGGAGGCGAGGAGCGGTACGAGCTCGGGCCCCGCGCCACCGCGACGCCGCGGACGGGAAGAACGATTTGGCGCTAGAGTTCCGCCGCGGCGCGCGGATCATGGGGGCCCGCCGGAGGTCGACCACCGCAGTCCTCCGGACGACCTTGAGGGGCGCCGCCGCGCCCGGTCTTCGCCGATGCCCAACACGTCCCCGCGCGAGCAGCTTCTCTTCTCCGGCGACGCCGAAGGAGCCCGCGTGCACGCCTTTCCCGCCGCGTTCGGGACGGCATCGCGCGCCCTCGACGTGGTCACCCCCGGGGTCTACGAGGGCCTGCGCACCTTCGAGCGGACCCGCTTCTTCGGACTCCGGACGCACCTCTCGAGGCTCCGGGAGTCGGCCGCACGGTTCAAGACGAAGCTCGCCTACGACGAGGAGGCGCTCGTGCGCGCCCTCGAGGTCGCAGCCCGAGAGGCGACCGGGGCCTTCGATGCCGAGGCGCGCCTGCGGGTCGACGTCACCGCCGAGACCGCAGTGGCCCTCGGGATCCAGAGCAACATCCTGATCGCGGCCAGCGCCTACCGCGGGGTCCCCGCGCACATCCGGGAGCAGGGCGCGAGAGTGCGGACGGCACCCGGTCTCCGTCGACCCCATCCTGGCGTGAAGACCTCTGACTTCATCCCCCTCCGCGAGGCGTGGATCCGCGCCCACGGCGACGCGGAAGCCTACGAGCACGTGATGCTGTCCGAGGACGGCATGATCCTCGAGGGGACCCAGAGCAACGTCGTGCTGGTGCGTGATGGCGAGCTCCACCACGCCCCAGGCGGGGTCCTGCCCGGGGTCACGGTCCGCGCCGTGATCGACCTGGCCCGCGCGGCAGGGATCGCGGTGCGCGAGCGCTTCGTGTCGATCGAGGAGCTGTCGAGCTTCGACGAGGCCTTCATGACGACCTCCGTCCGGAGCGTGGTTCCCATCCAGTGGATCGATGAGCAGCAGTTCGAGGGGCCAGGTCCTGTGACACGGCGCCTGAGCGCCCTGTACGACGAACTGACCGCGTCCGATGCGGTCGAGCCGTCCTCCCGCGAGTCCGCTCGATACTGATCGGGGCTGAGGAGCGACGGGCGCCCCAGATTGAGGCTCGATCCGAGGTCCTCCTCCGTGACCGTGGAGGCCCCCGAGGTCCCTCTCCGAGGCATGGATGTGGCGGTCCTATGGCGATGCCGAGATTCCCATCGAGGAGTCATCACGGAAAGGGAAGCCGCCCCCCACCAGCGGGGTAGTTTTCGTTGAGGAGATTGCAGTGGGGGAAACTGCGCCGCTCCTCACACCGCCGCACCGCACCGAATCTGCCTCGATGATCGCCGCTCTCGCCCTGACTCTCGCCGCACTCCCGGCCGCTCCCGCGGCCATCCAGAGCTCCTCGAACCAGAGTTCACCGACGCAGGCCTCCCTCGGAGGCCTCTCCGTGACCCCCTTCGCGCCCACCATGCAGGCCAACCTGGTGGGGGCCCGTATGCTCAATGTGAGACTCAACCTGCCCACCCAGGCCTGGCAGGAGGAGTTCATCCTCGCGATTCCATCCACCGTCGCCTGGCCGGCGCCGGTGCTGACCCTCTTCCACGGCTACGGCGAGGAGCCCGACGACGTGGTGGCGAACTCCCCTCTGGTGGGTGAGGCCATGGCCCGCGGGTTCGTGGTGTTCATCCCTCTCGGGGCCCACAAGTACAACTACGGCATCGACTACGCCCAGCGGAACATCGAGCTGGCCTTCGAGTTCCTGTCTGCGAGGCTCCCCATCGACCTCGACCGCATCTACGCAGCGGGCTTCTCCATGGGCGGCGGCGCAGCCGCCAGCTTCGCCGCGCGGCACCAGGACCCCGACGGCCTGCGGATCGCGGCGGTGGTGAACCACACGGGGACCGCGTCGCTGCGCGCGACCTACCAGCAGTCCAACGACACGGGCCTCTTCAACAGCCCTCTGATGTTCGGCGGTTCGCCCTCCCAGGTCCCCTTCGCCTATCAGCGCAGCTCGACCATCGACTTCGATGCCCTGGGCGGACAGCTCGAGGTCGAGGGTGAGATGGCCTCCAACCTCTCCCACGTGCCCACCCGCCACTGGAACGCGGACTTCGACCCCAATCCCTACATCGTGGAGCAGACCGAGAAGCTCCACGACCAGATGGTCTTCCGCGGCGCCGACTCGGCGCGCCATGTGGTCCAGTCCAGCGTCCACGCCTGGAACACGATGGACCCTGTGGCGGTGATGGACTGGCTCGCTCCGCAGGTGGCCGAGCTCCCTGCCCCCGGCGGTGTCCACCGCACCATGGTCGACCGCAGCGGGCGCTGGAACCAGCTCGAGGTGGAGCAAGCACAGCCGGACGCGTTCACCCCCGTGACGTGGAGCAGTCAGCCTGTGGGCAACATGCTCTACCTGATCGAGATGGCCAACGCGGGCAGCATCAGCGCGCAGCTCGACGACCTCGCGCTCGACGGCGGGTCCGATGTCCGGGTCGTGCTCCAGGTCACCGATGCCTCGACCCCTGACGTGTCGTTGACCGGCTTCACCCAGTCGCCCATGAACGTCCTCCGCCGTGGCGTCTCCACGTCGGCATGGACCTACGACGCCGCGACCGGAACCGTGACCCTCGAGGAGCGGGGCGGCGCGGGCTGGTCGGACTGGACGATCGTCCCCTGAGCCAAAGGGAGCGCAGCGCTCTTGGGCCGTGGCACGAGGGGGCTCCAGTCGTCGCTGGCCGAGGGGCCTTCACCCGACACCCCTGGAACGGAGAAAGGCCGCCCGCGATTGACTCGCTGGCGGCCTCCCTTCTCCATCCTTCCCTGCGCAACTGCTGGCTGCGGCCAGCGCCTGCGCAGATCTCGGACCCGCACCGTACGTGGATTCCCCTAGGTTATCAACCTACCTGTCCGTGATTCTGAGCAGATCTTGGACGACATCGAGGGGGGGCCGACCCGTGGAGCGAGACAATCGTCCCTGGAAGGGCCGTGAGGCCTGATTCGGTGTCCATTTGGTGTCCGGTGAACGGCTGGATCAAAATGAGACCCAAGGGCGTTCTTCCGGCTCCAATCACTCAGCGCCCGAGGATCTCGGTGAGTTGATCCTCCGCGGAGGCGCCGCCCGAGTCCGCGCTCGGGTCGCCCCCGAGGCTCTGGATGAGGGCGTCGAGGTAGGCCTTGCGGTGGGCGGCGTCCCCGTCGTCCGGCCCCAGGGCCGGGATCTGGCTCTGCAGGTCGAGCTGGATGGCGGCCTGGGCCATCTCCGCCAGCTGGGCGCTCTCATCGGAGCGGTCCTCGGCGAGGAGCGCGGCGATCGCCTTGCCCAGGGCCTGCACCGAGTCGCCCCGGGCGTGGGTCGAGCGCCGCAGGCACTCAGCCAGCTGCGCGGCGAGGGCCGCGCGGCGGAAGCCGCGGGGAGCCGCGTCGAAGGAGGCGCAGGCCGCGCCCTCGTACGTCACCCCCCGCTCCAGCTCGAGCGCCTCGACGGCGCGCGGCTGCTCGCCGGAGACCACCGGCTTCCAGCGCACCCGGAGCTTGGCGAGGGCGGCCTCACGGGAGACCTCGCCCCCGGGGAGCTCGAGCTCGTAGAGGCAGGTCACCTGGTGGCCCGCGCCGATCTCGCCGGCGTCCACGGCGTCGTTGCGGAAGTCGCGGTCGGCGACGGCACGGTTCTCGTAGCCGAGCTGGCGCCAGCGGACGACCTGGGTCGGGTCGAACTCCACCTGGATCTTCACGTCCCTTGCGACGGTGACGAAGCTCCCGACGAAGCGCTCGACGATCGCGCGCCGGGCGTGGCGGCGTCGCCCACGTAGTCGCACACGCCCTGACCGCGGTCCGCGAGCTGCTCGAGGAAGACGTCGTTGTGGTTCGACATCCCGACGCCGATGGTGTTCAGGAAGATCCCGCGGCCCACGCTGTCGGCGACCTCGTCGGCCAGGCGCTTCTGGTCCGTCTCGCCCAGGTTGGCGACCCCGTCGGAGAGGAAGACCACGCGGGTCTGCACCCCCTCCATGAGCGTCATGGAGGCGAGGGAGTAGCCCAGCTCCAGGCCCGCCTCGGCGTTGGTGCCGCCGCCGGGCTGGAGGGAGAAGAGCGCGGTCTCGATGGCGTCACGGGAGGTCGCGGAGGTCGGCGGCAGGGCCTCGCTGGCGTCCTTGGAGAAGCGCACGATCGCGATGGAGTCGCGGCTGTCCAGCTCCCCCACCAGGAGGCGGATCGCGTGCTTCACGAGCTCGAGGCGGTTGCCCTCGCGCATGGAGCCCGAGGTGTCGACCACGAAGGTCAGCGCCAGGGGCGGTCGCGCGTCACGCTCGACCTCCCGGGCGCGCACGCCCAAGCGCAGGAGCCAGCGGTCCTCCCGTCCCCCGAAGGGCGAAGGCGCGAGCTCGGCGTGGAGGGCGAAGGCCCCGTCTTCCGGAGCGGCGAGGTCCGGCTTGGCGGCGTTGACGAACTCCTCGGTCCGGACCTGCTCGCGGGGCGGCAGGAAGCCTTCCCGCAGCATCCGCCGCGCGAGGCCATAGCTGGCCGTGTCCACGTCCGCGGCGAAGGTCGAGAGGCCGTCCTGGCGGGTGGGGACGAAGGGGTTGTCCCCCCAGAAGCGGAAGTACATGTCCCGCGGGCTCTCCCCGGTCAGAGGTTCGGGGAGGCAGTCGCCGGCCCCCCGCCACGGGGCGACGATGACCGCCTCCTCGGCCGGCTCCATGGCGCTCTCCCCGGAACCGAACCAGCGCTCCGCCGAGGGCTGACGGTCCAGGTCGATGGCCCGGCGGCGGAGGGACTCCTCGACGGGGGCCACGCTCATCTCCGCCGAAGCACGAGTGGCCGGAGCCGCCGCTGGAGTCCCCGCCGCCTCGCCATGCGCCTTCCTGATGATCATGGCGCCCGCGTGCGGGACCTCGGCGACAGGGCCAGCCGATCCAGGAGCCGATGGACCCGGTGATGCAGGCCCCCCGCCTCCGCCCCCGCCCCCGTAGCCGAGCGCATAGAGACCCACCGGGGAATCCGCGGGCGGGGCAGAGTCCCCGGGGCCACGGTAGCTCAGCTTGATCTCGCCCTCTCGGGCCGGCGGCGAGGTCGGGCGACCGAAGCCGCTGAGATCGAGGACCTGCCCGCCACTCGGCGCGCCGCCTCGGCCCGCGAAGGCGCCGTCGGTGGAGACCCTATCCGGGCCGCCGCCGCCCGCGCCGCGTCGGTTCTCCACGGCGGCGTCCAGGACGACCGCTCCCTGGGCGACCTCGACCCCGAAGTCAGCCGGCGGGACACCGCCTGAAGCGTTCCCGCTGTATCCGAGCCCGGCAAGACGCTCCTCGGGGAACCGCTTCATCGCGGGCTCCGCGTCCGTCCGAGCGTCCTGCGGCACCTCGGCGCTCGCCGTGACGCTCTGGTCGAGGGCGACCCAGGGGTCTTGCCTGATCTCCATGACCGCGACGCCCATCCCCACCAGGAGCGTGACCGCGGCGGCCACCCGCGCGGCCGGACGCCGGAACCAGGCCTCGCCGCCCAGGATCTTGCCCGGCGGGGTCGCCGCCTCGAGGATCGCCGCGTGGCGGTCAGCGGAGAGCGTCTCGCTCCCGGAGCTCGTCGCCGAGCCCCGGACGCCGGCCACCAGCTGCACGGTGGCCTCCAGCTCTGCTCGCTGCTCGCGGAGGTGCTCGGAGGCCGCCAGGGCCTCCTCGATCTCGGCGCGCTCTGCGTCGCTGGCCTCGCCGAAGACGAGCTTGCAGAGCAGCTCGTGCTGGTGATCGCGCTGCGCCCCGTCGGCGCCCGTCCGGTCGTCGTTCGATTCCATGTTCATCTCCTCAGGCCTCCATGAGCGGGCTCAGGTCCCGGGCGAGCGCCTTCATACCGACGCTGATCAGCCAGCCGACCGTGCCCACGTTGCGCCCCGTGATGGACGCGATCTCCGCGTAGCTGCACTCCTCGAGGAGACGCAGGCTGACCACCTCTCGCTGGTCGTCCGGCAGGCTCGAGATCGAGTGCTCCACCGCGGAGCGCGTATCCAGCGCCTCGACGCCGCGCGCCTCGACCGCGTCCGCCTCGCTCGCTCGCTCCGCCTCGCGGGCGCGTCTCCGTTGTTCTGATCGCATGACATCCAGGCACAGGTTCCTCGTGACTCGATGCAGCCAGGCGCTGAGCTCCCGGTCCCCGGGGACGCCTTCGCGCCCCTCGAGGTCCGGCGGGGTCTTCGCCAGCCGCAGGAACGCCTCCTGGACCGTGTCCTCCGCGCCGCCGCCGTGCCGGAGCAGGGTGCGGGCGTGGCGGAGGAGCGGACCTTCGTACCGCCTCACGAGGAGCTCGAAGCCCGACGGGTCCCCGCCGCGCCAGCGGCCGAGGAGCTCGGCGTCGCCGGGCTCGGGGGTCGGGGGTTCTTGCTCGTTCATGGGCGGGAGGGGGCGTCTGGCGAGGGGAACGGAGCGCGGAGCCGGACCCTTGGGAGAATCCAGAACTTCTGGGCGCCCCTCCCACATAGCGGGCGCCCCCCGGCCCTGTCACCACTAACCTCCACCCCATGAGAGCGATCCAGCACCCCGATATCCCGACGCCCGCCGGCCACTACTCCCCCATCGTCGAGCACGGGGGCGTCCTCTACGTCTCCGGCCAGCTCCCCGCCGAGGAGGACGGCGCCTTCCCCGAGGGCATCGAGGCCCAGACCCTCTCCGCCCTGGGCAAGGTCCGGAGCCTCGTGGAGGCCGCCGGGAGCCGTCTGGAGAACATCATCCAGGTGCGGATCTACGTCAGCGACGTGGAGCTGTGGGGCGCGGTGAACGAGACCTACGCCGGGTTCTTCGGGGCGCACCGGCCCGCCCGAATCGTGGTGCCCACGGGCCCGCTCCACGGGGGCTGCCTCGTGGAGATCGAGGCCACCGCCGCGGCCGGCTGAGGGTGGCGCGGCCCCCTGAGAGGGCCGCGCCGACGGTCACTCGTCGCCTTCGGGCTCCTCGCCGATCAGGAGGCGCGTGAGCGCTCCGAGATCGATGACGGAGGGGACCCTGGGGTCGTTGCTGTTGAGGGTGACGCTCTCGAACTCCAGGTTCTCCGCCGCCTTCTGGGCCAGGAAGATCCGGCCCCCCCTTGTGTCGAGCGCCTGGTTCCGCAGCTCGTTCCGCAGCGCCTCCGCCTTCTGGATGGCGAGGTTGCCGTTGGCGATGGACGTCTCGTAGAGCGCGTCGGCCTCGGCCCGCGTCTGCTGGTCGTAGATGTTGGCCTCGGCCACCACAGAGGCGATCGCCACGGCGTTCTCGCTCATCGCCGTCTGCAGGCGCTTGTCCCAGTCACCCCGCAGCTCCTTCTCCGCCGCGCTGATCTCCGCCGCGCTCGTGTCGGTGATCGCGGTCTGGTCCTCGACGGCGCGCTTGGACACCGCCAGCTCCAGCTTCTGATAGGTCAGCTGCTTCTCCTGTAGCCGCGCCTCGTAGCCGTCGGGAAAGCGCACGGCGCGGATCAGCACCTGGTCCGGGGTGCAGTGGAACTCCAGCAGGTCGGTACGGAGCCGCTCCAGCGCCGTCGCGGCCACGGCGAGGCGTGCCTCCGTGCTGAAGATCTCCTCCGAGGCAAGCTGCGCAAGCTCCTCGCGCATGACCGCCTCGACGGTGGCGAGCACCCGTTCGCGGTAGACCTCCTTGCGGCGCTCGCTCACGATCATGTGGGCGCTGCCGTCGATGATCTTGTACGAGACCGAGAGGTCGTAGGTCGCGAGGTTGTTGTCCTTGGTCCGGATCTCGAGCGCCGGCCGGTTCATGCCCAGCGACGTCTTCACGTCCTTCTCTGCGAAGGTCACGAAGTGCGTGCGCCGATCCATCCGGTGCCACTGGTGCACCCCGGGGATCCGGACCGCGAAGCCCGTCCCGAAGTCCTCGGGGAGGATCTCCTTGGCGAGCAGGTTCTGCTTCACGCCGATCTCCCAGGGGTGGATCCGCACGAAGAGCGTGGTCGACGCGAGGAGCGCAAGGATGAGGAGGACGAAGGCCCCCACGAGGAATTTGGAGAGCTGGTTCATCGCTGACCTCCCGAGGCCTTGGCCGGTTCGAGGACGCCGCTCGAGCCGCTGTGCTCGAGCCGCTCCGGCGCTGGATCGCGGCTGTAGGGCACGAGGGTGAAGTTGACGCCCAGGAGCTTCTCGACGAGCGCCTCACGGACGACGACCTCGCCGCGCTGCTCCAGGGCCTTGGCGCGGCTCTCGATGCCCTCGGCCTCCTTGGTGTACTTGGCGGTCAGCCCGCTCGCCTCGGCGATCAGCCGGGCCTCGGTGGCCTGGCCCTCGGCGGTCCGCTCGGTGGCGTAGGCGTCCGCGCTCCTGGTCAGTCGGATCGCCTCCTGCTCGGCGGCGAGCAGCTCCTTGCGCAGGTTGCCGGTCAGCTCCTGCATCTCGACCTCCTTGTCCTTCCGGACCGCGGCGAGCCGCTGCTCGCGCTCCTGCTCCAGCTGCTGAACCCTCGCGCGCAGCTCCTCGACCTCCTGGTCCGCCTCCTTGCGCTGCTCGATCGCGTTCTCGTAGCGATCGTCGAACTGCGGGTTGGGCGTGATGATCCGCACGACGCTCACGCCGTGGGGCTCCAGGATCGTGTTCATGCGCTGGCGAGCCTGCTCGGGGGCTGCCTTGTAGGTCGTGGGGTCCGCGGCGTCGACGGCGCTGTAGAGGCCGAACTCGTCGCGCAGGATCGAGCGCGCGTAGGCCTTGATCCACTCCTCCTTGTAGTTGTCCCCGAGCCCGGAGTCCCGCAGGACCTCGGTGGCGGCGCCGGGGATCAGCTCGTACTGAATCTTCAGCTCGTCGAACCAGAAGTTGGAGCCGTCCTTCGCCCGCACGGTGAGGTTCGGCGCCACGTTGGTCCCGCGGTAGCTGTTGCCAGCCATCACGTACTCCTGCGTCGTCCCGTCGAACTTGTAGATGTCCGTCAGGAAGGGGATGAAGAACTGGTACCCGGGGGTGGTGATGACCGTCTCGGCGCCGGTGAGGTAGTTGACCCGCACGGCGACCTCGTTGGCCTCCACGCTGGTCACGCCCAGGCGCCCCGTGACGCCGAGCCCCACGAAGCCCATCACCAGCGCCACCAACAGACCGACACCTTCACGGCGGTCGGGGGACCGGAGTCTCCTCCCCCCCGACGAGAACGGGATTTCCTGCTGCTCCAGGGGGTCTCGAAGGTGCCCTCGCCGGAGGGCCGGCGGGCCTTACCGGACGGGGGCCAGCCGTCCTCGTCGTTTTGGGTGCTCATGGGGTACTCAGGGTCATTGGGAACCGGGGGGGCGCCGTTTCGCGGTGCGGTACCCGACCCACGCGGGAGTATTCGCCCGGCTCCGGAGTTCTCTTCGGGAGCCGGACCCTGCTCGAAGCCCTCGCACGGGCGTTTCTCGTGCGAATCCGTCAGAATCAGCCCATGGACTTCGACGTCAACGCCGCCTCGTCCGCCGACAGCGGCCTCTTCGGGCTCCCCCATGGCCCCGAGGACGCCCATGTCCACGTCCTCGGCGTGCCCTTCGAGGCCACGACGTCCTACCGCCCTGGCACGAGCGGGGCCCCCGAGGCCGTCCTCGCGGCCAGCCGCCAGGTCGACCTCTTCGACCTGCACTTCGGCAAGCCGTACGAGCGGGGACTCTGGATGGCGCCCCTGGACCCCCGGGTGGCCTCTTGGGATCGCGAGGCCCGGGAGCTGGCCGCGCCGATCATCGACCGGGGGGGCGCGCAGGAGGGCGACCTGGAGGCCGTGGGGCGCGTGGACGCCCTGTGTGACGCCGTGCGCCGAGAGGTCGCGACCTTCACCGAGCAGCGCCTCGAGGCGGGCCGGCTGCCTGTGATCCTCGGCGGGGATCACTCCACGCCCCTGGGGGCCATCGAGGCCTGCGCGGCGCGCTTCCCTGGGATGGGGGTCCTCCAGTTCGACGCCCACGCCGACCTGCGGCCCGCCTTCGAGGGCTTCCGTTGGTCCCACGCCTCGGTGATGCACAACGCCCTCCACGGACCCGCGGACCTCTCCAGCCTGCTCCAGGTCGGCATCCGAGACCTCTGCGAGCAGGAGTACGACGTCATCCAGACCGACCCGAGGGTCGAGGCCATCTTCGGCCACGAGCTGCGCGCAGCGCGGCACGGGAGCGGCACGCGCGCCATGGCTCGCGCAGCGGTCGCGGCCCTCCCAGAGCACGTGTTCGTGAGCTTCGACGTGGACGGGCTCGACCCCAGCCTGTGCCCGAACACGGGGACACCGGTCCCCGGCGGCCTCGGCTGGGAGGAGGTCACCATCTGGCTCGAGGAGCTCGCAGCCAGCGACCGGCGGGTGGTCGGGGTCGACCTGAACGAGGTGAGCGCCGGAGCCCAGGGGGACCCGGACGGATGCTCCTGGGACGCGATCGTGGGCGCTCGGCTGCTCTACCGGCTCATCGGCGCGGCGCTGGCGTGAGGGTCAGCGGCCGTCGCCGCCGTACCCCAGGGCCCGTAACTCGGCTGCCGTCGCCTCGCTCGCGCTCTCGATCCG
>CAZEFP010000013.1:0-19540 GCA_964511565.1 uncultured Planctomycetaceae bacterium | reverse complement strand
CTCGGACTCGGCGAGGACGGCCCCACGCATCAACCCATGGAGCACCTCTGGTCGCTGCGCGCCATCCCGGGCTTCAGCGTGGTCCGGCCCGCGGACGCCCGGGAGACGGTCGGCGCCTGGCTATCGATCCTGCAGCACAAGCGCCCCGCCGGGCTGGTGCTGACCCGGCAGAGCGTGCCGGCGCTGGACCACGCAGGCCGCGACGTGGCGGCGGATGTGCGGCGGGGCGCCTATGTGCTCGCCGACGCACCCGACGGCAACCCGGACGTGCTGCTGCTAGCAACGGGCTCGGAGGTTGCACTCGCCGTCGCGGCGCGCGAACTGCTCCGGGCCGAGGGCGTGGCCGCACGCGTGGCCGGCTCCGAGTTGATGGACGAGTTCAGCGCCTCGCAGCGTCTCCTCGGCCCGAGCGAGGTGGTCGTGAAGGCCGAGGACCTCGCGCTCGCGACCGACGTGGTCGCGGCCTGGCGAGCCGGAAAGGCAGGGGCTGAGCAAGGGCCCGACGATCACCGCCCCGAGGGCGGAGCAGGGGCCCCAGGGGGCCCCACCTGAGGGCCACTGGCCCCCCTGGGGCCTCCTCTCGCCCACGAACAGGGGTCCGGGGGGGATCGCGGCTCAAGAAATCACCTCCCCCTGACGAAGTCAGCCATGTCGTTGTCCGCCAGAGGCGGGCCCCATCCCCACCCTAGCTGCCCCATGCGTCACCTCTCCCTCATCGCCCTCGCCGCCTCCATCACGCTCTCGTCGTGCGGCGCCCCCAGCGCTTCGGTCACCCCGTTCATCGCCTCCGTCGGGATCGACGGGGACCTCGCGGTGGGCGATGGTGCCGGGACCGCCGTGGCCTCGAACTTCGATGACCTCGGCCTCGACGACAACGAGGCGGTCGTCGGCGGCATCGTCCGCCTGAACTTCGCCGGGGCGGAGCTCTCCCTCGCTGGCTACGGCGTGGACTTCTCAGGCACGGGAACCGCCACCGGGGACTTCGAGTACCAGGGGTCGGTCATCAGCGCGGGCACCGACGTCGCCTCGGACATCTCCCTCGATACCGCCCGCGCCCTGTTCACCTGGGACATCATCCCCCTGGACGGGCTCGACCTCGGCCTGGGCTTCGGCGCCACCCTGCTCGACCTCGACCTCCGTCTCCAGGAGATCGGCGGGGCTGGCACCTCGATCACCTCGGAGGAGCTGATCCCCGTCCCCCTGCTCGCCGCGCGCGCTGCCTGGACCTGGGGCCCGGTGGACCTGCGCGCGGACGCTGGCGGGCTCGTCATCGAGTACGACGAGTCCGAGGCGTCGATCTTCGACATCGGGGTCTCCGCCTCGGTCGACCTCTTCGGGATCGGCGACCTCGTGGTGGGCTACAAGACCATGAAGATCGACGCGGAGTACTCCGACGACGACGCGCTGATCGACACGGACCTCGACCTCGACGGGTACTACATGGGCGTGCAGTTCTCCTTCTAGGTGCCCCCTCCCCCGCGAGCGGACGAGCCCGAGCGGAAGGCGGGCGCCGGATCCAAGATGGACCCGGCGCCCGCCTTCCCATTGGAGCGACCTCGAGGGTGCGGCCTGCTCAGCGCGAGAGCGCGAGCTCCTCGAGCTCGCTCCAGACCCGCTGGGCGGCGCCCGCAGGGACCGCCTCACGGAGGTGGTGCCGCATCCGCTCTCGCTCCTCGGCCCCGGGCGCGCCGAGGAACCGCACGAGCTCCTCGCAGCGTGCGTGGTCCAGGTCCTGCTCCTCGACGATCCGCACGCCGCCGCTCAGCTGGCGGGCGTTGCGGACCTGGTGCTGGTCCACGTGGTGCGGATACGGCACGACCCAGGCCGGGGCCTCCATGGCGCCGATCTCGGCCAGCGTCGAGGCACCGCCCCGGCACAGGACCCCATCGGCCGCCACGAGGGCCGTGTAGACATCGTCGAGGAACTCGATGGCCTCGTAGCCCTCGAGGCTGTCCGCGCCCTCGGTGCGGCGCCCCGGCCCCACCTGGTGAAGGACCTGAACCCCCGAGCCCAGGAGGTAGCTCACGTGGTTCCGGATGAAGGCGTTGAGGCCCCTGGCCCCCTGGCTCCCGCCGAGGACGAGGAGCAGCGGACGGTCGGGGTCGAAGCCCAGGTCGTCCTTCGCCTCGCGCCGGGCGAGGTCACGGTCCGCGGGCGGCGCGAAGCGGCGCGCCACGGGCGGCCCCACCAGCTGGTGCTTCTCCCCCTCGAGGTCCGGCGGGAGGGTCTCCCGCCAGGCGTGGAGGACGCGCTGACAGAAGGGACCCAGGGTCCGCGTGGCCTTGCCCGCGGTGGCGTTGATCTCCAGGAGCACCACCGGGATGCCGAGCGCTCGGGCCGCGAGGGCGGCGGGGGCCGTGGTGAAGCCTCCGAGTCCGAGGAGGATCTCGGAGCGGTGCTCCTGCATCGCCTTGCGGGCGCTGAAGAACGACGGGACCATGCGCTGGCTGAGGCGGACGAGGCTCGGCGCGCCGCCCCCCTCCGGTTCGATCGGCAGGACCACCCGCTCCAGGTCCACGCCGATGTCGCCGGCCTGGCGGTCGAGTTCCTTCAGGCAGCGCTCCTCGGCCCGGCGCCCGCTGTGGAACCAGAGCAGGTCGTCGAGCGTCGGCGCGGCGGCGCCCGTCTGGCCCATCGCCTCCTGCAGGGAGTCGAGCAGGTGCAGACCGGGCACCACATGGCCCCCGGTGCCGCCCCCCGCGATGGCGAGGCGCAGGCGTCGCCGCGGCGCCGCCGAGGCGCCTTGCGGCCCCTGCTCCGCGTCGAGCGTGCGGTCGTGACGCGGGATGTCGTATCCCGAGAGGAGGTTCTCTTCAGCCATGGGCGCGGGGATTCAGCGAGGTTCGACCACGGCGGCCTGCAGTCCGACGAGGGTCGGCCCCTCGGAGAGATCCCCGAGGGAGGGGCGCTCCTGGCGCTCGGCGACCACCAGGGAGTCCGCCTCGGGAGCCTCCACGGCCCCAGCCTTCTCCGGCCTGGCCATCTCGGGCTCGGCGCCCCCGCGCAAGGTCCCGAGGCAGGGCCGCAGGTGGAGCCCCGTGGCGGCGGCGAGACACAGGAACAGGAGCATTCTGAAGCGTCGACTCATCGAACGGTGAACTCCCTTCGGGACGTCCGCACCGCGGCCTCCTGGGCGGGGGCGGGCTCGATCGCCGCGACGCTCGCGCCGCCGGGGATCTCATCCATCAGGGGGAGGACGATGCGCATCCCCGGTCGGATCTGGTTGACGTCGAGGCCAGGATTCAGGGTCTTCACGAGGGGAAGGGAGCGCTTGTAGGTGCCGAACTCACGGACGAGGACGACGCTCAGGGAGTCGCCGGGTTGAACCGTGTAGGTCGGTCGACCCGCGGCCGCTGCGGGAGCCTGTGCGGGGGCTGCCGTGGCGGTGGAGGTCGGTGCGGAAAGGGTGGTCGCTGCCCTGGCGGAGTCGACGGGCAGCAGGAGCGTGCGCCCCGAGTAGATCGTGTAAGGCTTCGACAGCCCGTTCAAGGATGCGATGCGATCCACGGCCTTCGGATCGTTCAACTCTCGCCGCGCGATCCGCTCGAGGCTGTCGCCGCTCCGGATCGTGTAGGCCCGGGTCCTCGGCGCCTCTGGCTTCGCCGCCACCGCCGGGGGGCGATCGAACACCTCGGCCGCCGTGCGCGGGGCGGCCCCGCTGGAGGGGCGCGGCACGCCGGCCCCACCCGCCTGGACGCCGCCCGCGGTGGAGGTCACCTCTCGCCGGTTGAGGTAGCGGCCGCTCCAATCCTCGGTGGACTGGGGGCGCAGGGTGCCCGCGAGGTCCTCGACCGAGGGCGCCCCGGGTTCGGTGGAGCTGGTCCGGCCCGAACCGACCCGGTCGTAGCGGCCCTGGGCCGGCGCGGGCTGGGGCGAGCGGTGGCCGCTGGCGGCGCGCTCCGCGGCGGCGGCGGCGCGACGCTCGGCGCCCGTCTGGGGTGCGGCGGTCCGCTGCCGGGTGACCTCGGGCGCCGGCTCCCGCATGTTCAGGGGGAGTCCCTCGCTCCGGCGATTGGAGCGCGCCCGATAGGCGGCAGGGCTCTCCGTAGACTGGGTGCGTGCCAGCTCCTCAGCCGGTCC
The DNA here is from genome assembly GCA_964511565.1 of uncultured Planctomycetaceae bacterium. Classification (GTDB taxonomy): domain Bacteria; phylum Planctomycetota; class UBA1135; order UBA1135; genus Saltatorellus. The sequence goes on along the minus strand of CAZEFP010000013.1, from coordinate 15,460 downwards.
TCCGGAGGCGTCCACCTTCCCGTCGTCCCAGAGGGCTCCCACGACGATGAGGACGATGAGGAAGAGCAGGGTGACGAGTGCGTATCGTTCGATGGGCTGCATGAGTCAGGGTGCGGTACGAGGTGCGGGGCCGTGGTCGCGGGGACGAGCTGCCCCCAGGGCGAGGCCCGCCGCGAGGCAGGAGGCCAGGAGCGAGCTACCGCCATCCGAGAGGAACGGCAGCGCCATTCCCTTCGGCGGCGCCAGCTGGGTGACCACCTGGAGGTGAACCATGGCCTGGAGGGCCACGGAGAGCGTGAGGCCGAAGGCCGCGAGCGCCGCGAAGCGGTCGCGAACCGACAGCACGAGTCGGAGGGAGAACCAGACGAAGGCGGAGAAGAGCCCCACCACGAGCAGGAGCCCCCACAGCCCGAACTCCTGACCGACGAGGGCCAGGGCGTAGTCGGTCTGGGTGTACTGGAGGCCGGCGTCCCGGAAGCCGCCCTGCCCGAAGCCCACCCCCGACAGACCACCGGACGCCATCGCCTCGCTGGCCCGGGTCACCTGGGAGTTGGTGGAGCCGCCGGTCCAGACGGCGAAGCGCTCCGACACGTGGGAGAAGGTGGCGAAGGCCACGAGCATGAGTCCCACGCCCACCGCAGCGACCAGGGCCACGTGCTGCTTGCGGGCGCCCCCCACGAAGAGGGTGAGCCCGAAGCAGAGCAGGAACAGGAGGGCGCCGCGGAAGATCAGGCCGCCCGCGAGCAGGCCCACGAGCAGCGTGGGGATGAAGCCGTGTCGCAGGCTCCGCAGGTCCCCGTCGAGCATGGCGCAGCGCCGGGCGACCCAGAGGACGAAGACCACCCGCGCGACCTCGGAAGGCTGGATCGAGGGGCCGCGACCGAAGATCCGGATCCAGCGGTGGGCGCCGTTGATGGGCTGCTCGAAGCCCGGCACGAAGACCAGCACCAGGGCGGCGATGCAGAGCACCGTCGCCGCGGGGATCAGCCGCTCGATGCCCCGCGGGCCGACGAGCATGCCGAGGAGGAGGATCCCCGCGCCAGCGAGTCGGAACATGAGCTGCTCCCCCATGGCGCTCGAGAACTCCGCCGCGGGCAGCGTGGTCGAGGCGTGGGAGAGCTGGATCAGCATCCCGAACGCGAGCAGGGCGAGGGTGGTGTACAGCAGCGCGTTCCTGGGCCCGGCGGGGTGAATCGACGCCCCATCGGGGATCATCGACTCGAACCGCGCGAAGGGCGATCCGCCTCGGCGGGTGTCGGGACGGGCTGCCATGACCATCAGCGCACCTTCATGAGGGCGAGGCTCGCCATCGCGCAGATGGCCGCGACGATCCAGGCCCGGGTCACGATCTTCACCTCGTGCCAGCGGCGCTTGCCCGGCCGGAAGATGCCGCCCTTCGTCTGCAGACCGTGGTGGATGGGAGCCATCGTGAACAGCCGCTTGCCGCCGGAGAGCTTGAACCAGGTTCGCTGGAGCGCGCTGGACCCGAGCTCCGCGAAGAAGACGAAGCCGAGCACGGGGAGCACGAGCTCCTGCTTGGCGACCACCGCCATCCAGGCCATGAGCCCGCCGATGGGCAGGGATCCCGAGTCCCCCATGAACACGTCCGCCGGGTGGGCGTTGAACCACAGGAAGCCGAGGCAGGAGCCCACGAGCGCCGCGCCGACCACCGTCATCTCGGCCGCCTCAGGGATGTAGGGGAGGTTCAGGTACAGGGTCCAGTCGAGGCGCCCCGTCACGTAGCAGAAGACCGCCAGCGCCGTCCCGGACAGCACCACGCACCCGGCCAGGAGCCCGTCCATGCCGTCCGTGATGTTGGTGGCGTTCGAGGTCCCCGCGATGACCAGCCACCCGAAGAAGATGAAGGCCAGCGTCCCGAGGACGGAGTCACCCAGGGGGAGCACCAGGTCCTTGAAGAAGGGCGGGTAGACCGCGAGCAACGAGTAGCGCCCCGAGTCGTGGGCGTAGAACGCGAAGGCCCCGACCACGAACAGCACGGCGATGGTCTGCCCGCCGAGCTTGGCCTTGGCCGAGAGCCCCTGGGAGCCCTCCACCGCGAGCTTGAGATAGTCGTCCACGAAGCCCACCGCGGCGAGCCCGACCACGAGCACCAGCCCCAGGACCACCTGGAGGTTGTCGAGGTCGCACCAGAGGATCACGCTGAGCACGAGCGAGACGATCAGGAAGCTGCCGCCCATGGTCGTCGTCGCGTTCTTCCCCGAGGCTTCCGCCAGCCGCGCCAGCTCCGCGGAGTCGGTCTTGGAGGTGTTCTCCCCCACCCGGTGCTGGCGCAACCAGGCGATGGTCGGGCCGCCGAGGACCAGGGTCAGCAGCATCGAGGTGGTGGCCGCCATGACCGCCCGGAAGGAGATCGAGTCCGCCTCCAGCAGGGATGGGAAGAGCTCGAAGATCAAGTGAGTACCTCGGCGCCGCGCCGGTCGAGGGAAGGGTTCGCGCGCGCGTGAAGGGACGCGCGCACCTGGTCTGCGAGGGCCTCGAGGCCTGCGGCGCGGCTCGCCTTGAAGAGCGCCGCATCCCCAGCTCGGAGTCCGTCGGTCGGGTCCGAGAGGCGTCGCGCCCCCTCCTCGATGGAGGCCGCGTGCTCCGCCAGAACGCCCGCTCCGGCGGCGGCCTCGAGGAGCGCAGCGAGGGGCTCGCCCGGCCCGGCGGGACCGACCACGAGGAGGCGATCGATACCCTCCGCCGCCACCAGCTCACCGGCCTCCCGGTGGAGCGCCGCTGATCCCGGCCCCAGCTCGCCCATCTCACCGAGGACGAGCCAGCGGCGCGCGCCGGGCTCCCCGGGTTGGACCCGCGCGAGGAGCCCTGTGGCGGCCGCCACCGACTCGGGGTTCGCGTTGTAGGCGTCATCGATGATCATGACCCCGCTCGCCCTGCTCACCTCGAGCCGGTGCGGCGCCGGCCGCAGGAGCTGCACGGCCTCGAGGGCGGCCCCGAGATCGGCACCCACCGCGATCGTCGCCGCGAGCGCCGCCAGCAGATTGGCGACGGCGTGCTCACCGAGCAGCGGCACGGTCACCTCGCGGCCCCGGAGCGCGTCAGGGATCACGTCTCCACCCAGCCTGAAGCGCGTCCCGTCGATCCCGATCTCCAGTTCCGTCGCCTGGAGGCCGGCCCCCGCGCGCCCCGCCGCGGAGAAGGTGATCACGCGGACGCCCTCGGCGGCGCGCGCGCGGAGCTCGGGGGTGCTCGCGCAGTCCGCGTTGAGGATCGCGGTGCCGCCGCTGGAGAGCGACGCGACCAGCGCGCCCTTCTCCCGGGCGACGCCGGCGAGGCTCCCGAGGCCCTCCAGGTGGGACCGGCCCACGTTGGTGACGATGGCGACCTCGGGGCGGGCGAGCGCCGCGAGGGGCGCGATCTCGCCGGGCTGGTTGGTGCCGATCTCGACGATCAGCGTGCGCGCCGTCGAGGTCACCTCGAGCAGGGTCAGCGGGACGCCGATGTGGTTGTTGAAGGAGGCGCGGCTCGCACGGACCTCGCCGGAGGCTCCCAGCAACGTGGCGAGGATCTCCTTCGTGGACGTCTTCCCGCAGGACCCGGTGATCCCCACCACCGTGGCGGCAGAGCGCTCCCGAACGAGCGACGCCATGGCGCCCAGCGCCGCGAGGGCGTCGGCGCAGGTGGCGACCGAGACCCCCTCCTTGGCGAGTTCGAGGAGGGCCTCCTCGACCCCTTCGCCCTCTTCCACCAGGACGGCGCGGGCGCCGCCCTCCACCGCGCCTGCGGCGAAGCGAGCGCCGTCGAAGCGGGGCCCCGGGATCCCGACGAAGAGCTTGCCTTCGACGTCCCCTCGGGAATCGGTGGTGACGCCCTCGATCATGGTCTCTCCGGCCCCCTCCGGACCGGCAGCCCAGCGGACGCCACAGGCGTCGTGAAGATCAGCGAGGGGAACGGGGATCACGAGGCGCACCTCCGCTGGGCGAGCTCGTCCAGGAGCTCCGCCGCGACGGCCCGATCGTCGAAGGCAAGGACCTCCTCGCCGATGGTCTGGGTCGCCTCGTGGCCCTTGCCCGCAATCAGGACCACGTCGCCTTCCTTCGCCATGGCGAGGGCCGCGGCGATGGCCCGGCGGCGATCGAGCTCCTGCACGGGAGCGGTCTCGCACTCCGATGCGACGCCGCCGGCCACGGCGTCCGCGATCCGGGCGGGGTCCTCAAAGCGGGGGTTGTCGCTGGTCACGATCACCACGTCCGCGAGCCGCCCCGCGGCGGCCCCCATCGGCCGCCGCTTGCCCTGGTCGCGATCGCCGCCGCAGCCGAACACGCAGAGGAGCCGTCCAGCCCCGGCCCCGTCGACCCGCGAGCGAAGGGTGCCCAGCACGCGCTCGAGGGCGTCGGGGCTGTGGGCGTAGTCCACCAGCACCTCGAAGGGGGCCCCGCGGAGCCCCGAGGGGAGCTGGACCGGCTCGAGTCGGCCTGGGGGAACCGTCACCCTGGAGAGGGCCTCCAAGGTCGCCGAGGGGTCGCATCCCAGCGCCGTCGCGATGCCCGCTGCCACGAGCGCGTTCTCGACGTTGTGTTCTCCGTGCAGCGGCAGCACCAGCCGAGCCGGCTCGGGGAGGAGCCCGTGCAAGGTGAATCCAGTTCCCCCGCGGAGCGGTTCGAGGTCCCGCGCCGTCAGCGTCGCGGCTCGCTCGATGGCGACGTCGAGGATCTGGAGCCCCCGCGCCCGCGCGGCGGTCAGCATCCGCTGGGCGCCGTCGCCGTCGCCCGCGATGACCGCCGTGCCCCCGGGACGGACGTGGTCCCAAAGGCGCGCCTTGGCACGACCATAGTCCGCCATGGTGCCGTGGTAGTCCAGGTGCTCGCGGGTGAGGTTGGTGAAGGCCCCCACCTTCAGACCGAGGCCGTCGATGCGGCCCTGCACGAGGGCGTGGGAGCTGACCTCCATGAGGGCGGCGTCACCGCCGGCGGCGCGGTGGCGCGCCAGGAGCCGCACCAGCTCCGTGACCTCGGGGGTCGTGTGGGTCGCGGGGACCTCGTCGGTGCCGTCGGGGCCCGCGATGCGATGCCCCGCCGTCCCGAGCACCGCCGGGCGGCGCCCAGCGCGAATGAGCAGCGCCCCGGTCAGGTGTGCCACGGAGGTCTTCCCGTTCGTGCCGGTGATGCCGACGAGGTCGAGCATCAGGTCCGGCCGACCGTGGACCCGGGTGGCGAGCGCCCCCACAAGCTCCCCCGCCCGGGGATGCCGCCACAGGATGCCGCCGGCGGGTCCCGCCATGTCCCCGGCGAACGCCGCGTCCTCGGGCACCAGCGCCGCCAGGGCGCCGCGCGCCAGCACGTCGGGGACGAAGCGGGCTCCGTCCACGCGCAGGCCGGGCAGGCCAGCGAAGATGTCCCCGGACCCGATCCTGCGGGAGTCGAGGTGAACGTCTCCGGGCACCTGCTCCAGGCGGGGATCCGCCGGCGACAGGGTGGCCCCGGTGCGGGCGTCCAGGGCCGCCCCTCCGAACGTGGACAGCAGCGCCGAGAACGACGGCGCCGCTCCGCCCGGCGTCATGGGCTCGTCGATGAAGCCAGGCCTCATCGGCGGCCTCCCTCGGAGTCGTCCTGGGGCAGCGCCGCCCAGGGGAGGTCCTCCCCCAGCCACGAGGCGTCGAAGGGCGCCTCGGCCGAGGCCGGGCGCTGCCCCCTGCGCCCGGGATCACCGGGGCGACCCGGGGTCGCTCCATCGGCGAGGGAGCCCGCGGTACGCGGCAGGTCGAAGGCCTGCCGAAGGATGGCGATGGCGGCGCCGCCGGTGACGCGGGAGCCGAACTTCTCCCGCCCCCTGGGTTCGTCCGCCACGACCAGGACCATGATCTCCCGAGGGCCGTCGTCCGTCACCACGCGTCCCGCCGCGCAGATCGACGAGGTGTAGCACGTCTCGTGGACCCTCTCGCGCTGGAAGAGCGCCTTGCGGTCGGCCGAGGTCCACTTGCGCCCCTCGCGCGCGAACTCGGCGAGGGCCTGCATCTCGTGGTGCACGCAGAGCTCGGTGCTCACCTTCTGGGTCGTCCCGGTCTTGGTCCCGATCCACTCGAACTCGGGGTTGTCCTTGGCGTTGGCGATGTGCCGGCCTGTCCCGATCTCGGCGCCGAGCGCCATCATCTCGCGGACCTCGCGGCAGGCCGCCTCGCCGAGCACACGCTCCCCTGTGGGGACCTCCAGGTCCCAGGCCTCGTCCCCGCGCTCGATGCCGCGCAGGAGCCGGAGCGGCCGGCGCTCCCCGCCGCGGAGCATCGTCGCGAGCGCCGCGGCGTGCTGCCAGAGCGTGACCCCGACCTCGTGCCCGAAGGCCACGGAGGCGTGGGTCTGATTGCGACTCCACGTCCCCTTGCGGAGGGGGGTCAGGCGGCCCGCGCGCTCAGGCCCGAGCCCCGCCCCCGGGGCCGCGTCGTACCCGAGGGCCACGAGCCGCTCCCGGATGTGCGCCGCCTCCATCTGGTGGGCGATCTGAACCAGGACCGCGTTGCACGAGAACGCGAGGCCCTCGGCCGCGGTGATCCGGCGCGCCTCCGGGGCGCCCTCCGCCTCGCGAATGCGGCGCCCCGGGAGCCGGAGCCCGCCCTCGTCGACGAAGGTCGCGTAGGTCTCCCCCGGGCGAGTCACCCCCGCGTCCAGGGCGAGGGCCATGATGATGGCCTTGAAGGTGGAGCCCGGCGTGAACACGTGGAGCAGGGGCGCGAAGCCCGAGTACGCGTACTCGCAGCGGCTGTCCAGGGCGAGCACGTCACCGCTCTCGATGTCCACGACGATGGCCATCGCCATGGCGGGGAGGTGCTCCTCCATGAGCTCGCCCAGCTCGGCGTGGACGATCTCCTGGAGCTGGGCGTCGAGGGTCGACACGACCGAGGGGACCTCAGTGCCCTCCGTGGCTCCGATGAAGTACTCGGGGACCCCCGCCTCCCAGGCGCGGCGACGGTCCCGGGCGAGGACGCGGGTCTGGTAGGAGTAGCTGCGGCCGCGGACCTCGTCCATGAGGTCGGACCAGGGACCGTTCTCGATCTCCGTCCGGGCCACGCGCTCCACGCCGCTCCAGGGCATGCGCTCCACCACCAGGGAGTCGCGGTAGGCGACGAAGGGATCCGCCGCTTCCTCCCACGGGAGCAGGTGGGGTCGCTCCTCGAGGTCCTTCCGCGCCCAGAAGTCCGCGCGCGACTCGTCGAGAACGCCCCAGTGACCGAGGAGTCCGAAAGCGTCCTCCGGCCGCTCGAGTCCGAGCTCCGCGTGGGGCGCGACCGGCAAGCCTTCGGGACGGGTGGGGTGGCGTCGCTCGACGCGCGAGACGAGCTGCACCTGCCAAGGGGACACGCCCTCCTCCCGGAGGACCTCCTGGAGCCGATGGCCACGCACCGGGTCCACCCCGCGAACCAGGACCCGGAACCGCGTGGGCACGAGCTCGGCCCAGACCTCCTCTCGCAGCAGCTCGCGCCGCTCGATGGAGGGCGCCTGCTCGAAGACCCTGCGCCGGCCCTCGTCGAGGGCTGCGAGGATGCGCCCCTGGCCCACCAGCTGTACGAGGTCGTCCAGCAGCCGCCGCGTCCAGCGGTCCGGGGTCACGGTGTCGACCCCGAATTGCTCGCCGCGCACCTCCGCGCCGAGCAGCACGACCGGATCCATGCCGAGCGTCCATGCCGCCGGCTCGCCCGTCGCCCCGGTGAGGGCGATGAGCTCCAGTCCGCGGACCGGGGCCCGACCCGCGCGCTCGGCGCTCCCCCCGGTGGCGAGGTAGCGACGGACGGCCTCCACCTCGGCGCCGGTGAACCGCAGGTGGACCGGGGCCGAGGGGATCACCAGCCCCGGCCGCAGCCCCGCGCTGAAGCTCGGCGGCATGGCGCGCTCGAGGATCTCCTCGGCGGTCGGCCCGGTCGGCTCCTTGAGCTCTTGGAGCAGGGAGCGGTCCGCCGGGGCTCCTTCGACGGACAGCGCCTCGGCGATCCGTCGGGCCATGCGGTCGGGCGTGTGCGAGCGCCACATGGCGCGCGGCGAGATGGTCACGTCGAAGGTCTCGACCGAGAGGGCCAGGGGCACCCCGTGGCGGTCGACGATGGAGAAGGACGGCGTGGGCGCCGCCATCTCGCGGCGGGCATCCGGCTGCTGCCCTTCGGCGAACGTCTGGATGTAGACGCTCCGCAACACCACCACCGCGAAGACGAACCCGATGAGGACGAAGACCCCCGCGGGTCGGAGGCCCGACGCCGCTTCGGGATACACGGCCGTGGCGGGAACGAACGGGTTCCCGGCGGGCCGACGTGTGGAACGCCCCCCCATCAGTTGGTGCAGCTGGCTCCCCCTCCAGGGAACTGGGCCTAGTTTCGTGTGCGGTGATCCCCTGGCCCGTCGCGTGCGGTGCGACGGCTCAGGCGATGTCAGCGGAGGCTCGGTGCGGTGAGCTCCCCTGCCCGCCGAGTGTGTTCTGCGGCGAGGTCGAATTCAAATCGTTCCAGCTCGACTCTCAGACCGCTGCAGCGTCGCAGGTTCCATTCGGTTTCCCAGGTCAGCTGATCGAGCTCGGCGGCGTCCTCGAAGTTCTGCACCTGGACGCCAGCGGTGGCGGCCCCGACCGCGAGCACCGCGGCGCAGAGGAAGACGGAGAGGGCAGCTCGGATCATGCTCGGTCTCCATGCTGGGAGAGGCGCTCGCCGACCCGCAGCTTGGCGGATCGAGAGCGTGGATTGGATCGGACCTCGTCCGGGGTGGCCTCGACGGGTCGCCGGGTGACCAGGTCCCAGTCGCCGCCCCTGGCCCCCTGGGCCAGGAACCGCTTCACCACCCCGTCCTCGCCGCTGTGGAAGGAGATCGCCAGGAGGCGCCCGCCGGGGGCCAGGTGGGCCCGGGCGGCCTCGAGGCCCGCCTCGAGCTCCTCGGCCTCCTCGTTCACGGCGCGCCGGAGGGCCTGGAAGACCCTCGTGGCGGGGTGAATCGCCGCCTTCCCGGGCCGCTGGGGCCGCTGGGAGGGGTCCTGGGAGCGGATCGGGCGCCCCAGGCTGATGGCCACCAGCTCGCTCAGGGCCCCCGTCCGCTTGAACGGGACGCGGCGGCGGGCCTCAACGATGGCGCGGGCCACCTTGCGGGCCCCGCGCTCCCCCCCCTCGTGGAAGAAGAGATCGGCGAGGTCCCCCTCGTCCCACTGGTTGACGATGTCCGCCGCGTCACGCTCGCGTCGCGGGTCCATGCGCATGTCCAGGGGGCCGTCCCAGGAGAAGGAGAAGCCGCGCTCAGGGCGGTCCAGCTGGAGCGAGCTCGCGCCGAGGTCCATCAGGACCCCCACCACGGGCTCGTCGACCTCCGCGAGGAGGCCGTCCAGCTCGGACATCCGGGCGTGCTCGGTGCGCACGCGGCCTTGAAAGGGCTCGAGACGCTCCCGCGCGATGGACAGGATCTCGGGATCCTGGTCCACCCCTAGGAGGCGAAGGCGCGGGAAGCGCTCGAGCAGGAGTGCTGAGTGCCCCCCGGCACCCAGCGTCGCATCCACCAGCAGGCCGCAGAGGGAGTCTTGATCGCGTCTACCCCCCAGCAGACGCTCGACTTCCTGGGCCAGCACGGGGATGTGCACGTGTCCGTCACTTGTGGGGTCCGTCATCGCAGAGCGCACGTCGAGCTGGAGACAGCGGAGCGGGGGGACGGGCCCGCCCTCGGAGGACTGGATGGAGCTCACGCCTCGACCTCCGGGCCGCCGGCGCGGTGGAGCGGAGACTTCGAACCGCGGTGGCGGTCGTCCCAGCGGTCCTTGGACCAGATCTCGGCGCGGCTGCGCATGCCGACGGCCACCACCTCGTCCTCGATCCCGGCGATCTCCCGAAAGCGGGCCGGCAGCACGAGGCGGCCGGAGGTGTCGAGGGTGAACTCGGCGACGAACTCGAAGAAGTCCCGCTGGCTGTCGAGGTCCGCCGCGCCCTCGGCGGCGAAGGCGCCGGTGCCGAACCCCTCCATCTCCCGATCGAAGCCCTCATCGTTGAAGACCCAGATGCAGCGGCCGTGGGAGGGCTCGAGGCACATGACGCCGTAGGGACGGTTCTCCTCGTCGCGGTCGAGGGCGTCCTGGAAACGCTTCGCGAAGGACATGCGCCCCTTCTTGTCGACCGTGTGCTCGGACGGACCGAGAAAGCGCTTGCGGCGGGCGGGCGTCATCGGATGACCCCCACTGCCAGTCGCTGCCTTTCTGTGCCATTCCTTGCCACCCGGGTAGCTTGCAGTGCCACCAAGCTCCACACAAGGCGCCCACTCCTCAAAGTCGAGAAGTTTCTAATCGGCTGTCAATCAACCACTTACGCCCGGAGCGGCGCGGGCACCAGAGGGCACAACATGATGTGTTCTTAATGCCCGTGACCCCCTACCAACGCTAGATGTAGTGCCGCGGCGCGCGCCGACACCACAAGTGACGGGGCTCGCCCGTCGGACCTCACGTCCCCCGCGCGCCTCGACGTCCTCCTTGCCACTCCGTGCCACCGCCCGCCCGGAGCCGGGCGAGGGGGCCGGGCATGGGGCCCTCTCTTCCTCCAGCGCGGACCGCCCTCCAGCACTGATCGGGGCTCCGCAGCCCGACCCGGGGAGGGACCTCGCCGCCGCGGCTCAGCCCGAGCTCCACGGCCCGGAGGCCGCGCGCGCCCATCCTCTCGGTCCGCCGGAGCCGTCGCGAACACGGGCCCCGTAGGGGCCCAGCAGGAGCGGGTCCGCCCTAGGCCTCGACGGGCGCGTCGCCCTTGGCCTCGGCGCCCTCAGGCCCCTCGGCGTCGACGTCGGATCCGTCCGTGCTCGCCGCGTCCGCGGGGACCTCGCCCCCATCGGCTTCGTCGAGGTCCCCGTCGAGGTCCCCGTCCTCCAGCCCGAGCCGGATCCCGTGGGGCCCCTCGGCGCCGTCGAAGACCGCCTGGAGCTGGGCACGGACCTCGTCGAGGCGGTCGGCCTCGAAGTCGTAGACGAAGACCTTGTAGCGGCGGTCGTCCCGGGGGCGCTTGACGATGAAGGCCTCCTCGTCCCCCTCTCGAAGCACCTTCTCCACCTTCACCCGGCGCTTGCGCATCAGGAGCAGGCAGAGCACGTAGCGCAGCTCCCGGACCTGGAGCTCCTCCCGCCCCTCGAGCTCGAGGAAGAGGCGGTCGAGGGACTCGAGGTCCAGCTGGACGGTCTTCTTCCGCTCGACGTGATGGCGCGTGAACCAGTGGAAGAGCGGCGAGGGGGCCTCGCCCGCCTCGACCCTGGCCTGGAGGGCCTCCCAGGCCCCGACCGAGAGGTCCGCGCGCTGGAGCGTGCCTTCGATGACGGTCAGGAGCGAGATGTGTCGCTCCCCCTCCTCGAACTCACGCTCGGTCTCCGCGCAGCGCCCCTGGCGGCGCGAGATCGTCCACGTCGATGCCATGGCCGGAGCCTATCCGATCGGAGCCCGATCTCCTCGGACCGCCCGGTCGTAGTGTTCGATCAGGGCCGAGCTGACCTCCGACCAGGGCCGGAATCGAGGCGACGGGCCGCGCGCGGCCCCCCCTGACTCCCCTTCACCAAGGGCGGTCTGGATCTCGGCCTCGAGGGCTGTCCGGAGGCCCCCCACATCCCCCTCGGGGAAGAGGGACCCGGGGAGGCCGTCCGCCACCAGCTCCGCCATGCCCCCGAGGTCCGTCGCGACCACCCTGGCTCCCGCCGCGAAGGCCTCGAGCATCACGAGCGGACGGATCTCGGTCCACTGGCTGGGGGTCACCAGGAGGTCGGTGCGAGCCATCTCCTCGCGCACCTCCTCGCGGCCCAGCGCCCCGCCCACGGTGACGCCCATGGGCCTCGCTGTGCTCCGCAGGGCCTCCACATAGCCGGGCTGATGCTGGTCGGGCCCCAGGATCCGCAGCCTCGCGGCCGCGCGGATCGCCTCCGGGAGCTTCGCCCAGGCCTCCAGCAGGAGGTGCGGCGCCTTGTGGGGGACGAGGGACCCCAGGAAGAGCACCCGGACCGGTGCCCCGGGGGCGCGCTCGACCCGGGGATGGCGGGCGGCCCCCTCCCAGTCGACGCCGGTGGTCTCCACGTGAAGCCGCGCACGGTCGAGCCCCAGCTCCTCGAACCAGGGGACCATGAAGCGGGCCGGGAGGAGCACCCGGTCCACGCAGCGGCGGACGGTGGGCACGAGGTCTGCGAGCCGGCGGCCGACCCCCTGCTCGAAGCGAAGCGCCTCCTCCGCCGACGGGGGGGTCCATCCCCCACCCCGCCCGGAAGCCCCGCCGCCGGCCAGCCGCCGGGCCGCGCCGGAGACGTCCAGTCCGGTGGCGCTCCTGACCGCGGAGATCCCCCGCGCCACCCGGCGCTCGAGGTCGGTCTGCTTCCACTTGAAGCTCGGCAGGCACGTCCCGCAGCGAGCCTTGTTCACGTGGTCGCAGCGCGACCCGTCGGGGTGGAGGAGCTGGCCGAAGCGGGCGCAGCCCAGCCAGAAGTCGTGGATCGTCATGACCACCGGGATGCCCCGCTCGCTGCAGAGGTCGAGCAGCCCGGCGGACAGGTAGAGCAGGTGGTGGACGTGCACCACGTCCGGGCGGACCTCATCGAGGACGCCGGCGAGGACACGGTCGATGGCCGTGCGCCGCCAGGTCTCCTCGAAGTCGGTCGCGAAGAGGTTGTTGATGAGCTCGATGACCCGCAGCCCACCGTGCTCCCGCTCCCGGGTCGAGAGGTCGGGCAGCGCGATGTCCTTCTCGGTGGTGACCACGACCACCTCGTGCCCGGCGTCCGCCACGTGGGCCGCCGTGACGGAGGCGAAGACCTCCACGCCGGCGGTGTGGCGCGGCGGGTAGAGGTGGGTGGCGAGGAGGACGCGCATGGCTCAGCTCGGCCCTACCTCACCTTGGTGAGGCCACCTACGGAAGGGGCGCCGATCCACGGAGACAGCACGCCGAGCGGTACACCCCATGGACTCCCTCACACCACGAACCAGCGGCAGAGCCCCCACCACGCGCGGAGCGCACCGTCCAGCAACCTGAGCCCCAGCCCCCCCGATGAGGAGAGGTTCGGGCTGAGGGTCAATGGCCCCCCAACGAGCAGGTCGCGATCGCCGACCTTGCGGCCGCGCTGGATCTGACGACGGCGCCTGAGGACCTCGGGGAACCGCTTGAAGAACGCCACCTTGCCTCGCCACCAGGCCCCGAGGTGGCCCTGCTTCGCGGAGAAGAGGACCCACGCCGCCTCGTAGACGAGGAGCCCCGGAAGGCTCAGGAGCAGCGTCCAGAGGCGGTGGCACTTGGCCATGTACAGCCAGCGGTTCCGCGAGTGGAAGAACACGCGCCGGCCCGGGTAATCGGTGCCCTCGCGGAAGCTGATGCCGGCGGTCCCCGCGTCGTGGAGCACCGCGGCGGAGTTCACCTTGAGGATCCGGTGCCCTGCGAGCCGCAGCCGATGCGAGAGGTCGAGGTCCTCGAAGAGGATGAAGAACGACTCGTCGAACCCGCCGACCTCGATGGCCGCCTTCTTGTCCACCAGCAGGCAGAGCGAGATGGCGACGTCGATGTCCTCCACCGGCGGCGAGTCGAGGGCGCCGACCTCCTCGCCGAAGTTGTGGAGGCTGATCAGCCCGGCGTAGTGGAAGTCCCCGCCGTCGTAGTGCACCCGGGTCGGGTCGGCCTTGAACAGGCTCCGGGGCTGGGCCATCACCGCCCCCTGCTCGGTCGAGACCGCCTGTGCCAGGTGCTCGAGGGTGTCCTCGGCCATGACCACGTCGTTGTCCACCAGGAGCACCCACCGGTACTTCGCCGCGCGCATGCCGACGTTCCGGGCGGTGCAGGCGCCGACGTTCTCCACCATCCGGAGGATCTCCACGTCCCGGAAGTGGGTGTTCAGCAGGTTGAGGCTGCCGTCCGTGCTCGCGTTCTCCACGACGATGAGCTCCGCCACCGGCAGCGACTGCGCCTGGATCGAGCGGATGCACGCCTCGAGGTACGCCTCCCCCTGGTAGTTCACGACCACCGCGGAGATCGGCCCCAGCGGCGGGGCGGCTCCCTCGGAGCTGTGGTTGGGCTCGGCCATCGTGCAGGCGGGAAGAAGGGTCGCGGTGCTACTGCAGCGGCAGCTCGAAGTCCGGCGCCTGGACGGGCTCGCGGTGCTTGAGGCAGTACGGCACGTTGTACAGCACGCTGAAGAGCGCGCGCGTCACGATCCACCACGCCCCGTCGGTTTCTCGCAGGGACTTCCCCACGCCGATGGTCCCCACCGCGTCCGTGACCTCGCCGGCCTCCTCCGCCTTGCGGCCCCGCAGCAGGACCTTGGTGAGGACCAGGAACGGCATGCGCGCGAGGTCCTTCGCCGGGGCGTACTTGAGCATCCCGAGCCAGGCGTTGCGGGCGTGATAGAACAGGCTCCGCTTGCCCATCTGCAGGCCGAAGGGCGTGCGGTGGAAGGTCTCCGCGCCGGGGTACTGGAGCACGCGATAGCCGAGGTTGAGCAGGCGGCAGGTCAGGTCCCGCTCGTTGCCATAGATGAACAGCCGCTCGTCGTAGCCGCCGGCCTTGTCGATGGCCTCCTTGCGGGCCAGGCTCGCGCAGCCGCGGAAGGTGCTCATGTAGCGCTCGCGGTTGAGCGCCTCGGCGTCGCGGAAGCTGTCGGGCATGCCAGGCTCCACGACCTTGGTGGAGACCACGGCCGTGGTCTCGGGCTCCTGGGCCATGCGCGCGAGGGACCGCTCGAGCCACCAGGGGGTGAGCACCACGTCGTCGTCGAGGATCGCGATGTACTCCGTGAGGGCCGTGGCGAAGCCGACGTTGAACGTCTCGCACGCGCCGTACGCGCTGTTCGGCATCACCACGAGCCGGACCTCGGGGAACTCGTCCCGGATCATCTCGGGCGTGCCGTCGCTGGAGTGGTTGTCCACCACGACCACGTCGTCGAAGGGACGGGTCTGCGCACGGATCCCGAGCAGGTTGGCCCGCACGTCCTCGCGCTTGTTCCAGGCGGAGATGACCGCGGTCACGGTCCGTCGGTCCTCGCCCGTGCGAGCCCGCGCGGCCTCCCGCTCGGCGCGGTAGGCGGCAGCGGCCGAGAGCGGAGCGCGCCCCCCCACCGAGACCTGCACGTCGTGCAGGCTGCATGCCGCGATCGCGGCGGCCACGAGCGCCCGCTGGTCGTCGTCGCCCTCGGCGCTTGCCGGGAGCGAGATCGCCTCGGGGGCGAGCTCGCTGAGCAGCTCTCCGATTCGCTCGATCAGCCCGTGGGAGCGACCCAGCGCGCCCGCCTCGAAGCCGAGTCCTCCCTCCGAACCTCCGGTCAGCGTCACGCGCTGAACCACGTCCCCGCCCAGGCCGTCGGGGAAGTCCACGGTCGGCTCCACCCGAACGAGCAGGGTCCGCAGGGACGCGAACGCGGTGTGGTGGGGATCGGTCAAGGGGAGGATGGGGTGGGGATCGAAGGATAGCCCCGGGGCCGCGGTCAGGCGGCCGAGGTGCGGGGGCAATCCGGCCGACGAGTGGCGCGTGAGAGTATCCGCGCGAGGCGGTCCA